>NZ_JBJGZY010000010.1:0-114202 GCF_054050755.1 Modestobacter sp. SYSU DS0511 | reverse complement strand
CCCCCCCCCCCCCCCCCCCCCCCCCCCCCCCCCCCCCCCCCCCCCCCCCCCCCCCCCCCCCCCCCCCCCCCCCCCCCCCCCCCCCCCCCCCCCCGGCGAGGTCGTCCCGGCCGGCCGGAGGGCCGGCACCAGCCGCTCCGGCGCCCCGTCGTGACCTGGTCGTGACCGGTTTCGTGACCCGCCCGTGACCCGCGCCGCGCTGCCTTCCGGACCCTCTCCGGACGGAAGCGGAGAGGCCGCTCGACGGGGCCAACTTCTCTCCCGTACGGCGGAAGCGGCGGGCCTGGTGTGGCCCCCGCCACGGGAGATTGGCACCAGAGCAGTGAGCCCGGTCACTGGACCCGCTCACTGCAGCAGCACCGAGGCTCACCGGCGAACGGCCGGATCCGCGCAGCCAACGACGCCTTCTGAAGCGGGAGCACCCACGTGAGACGAATGATGAGACTGGCCCCGGTCGCCGCGGCCCTGATGCTGGTCACGGCCTGCGGTGGCGGTGACGGCGGTTCCACCACCGGGAACAACGGTGGGAGCGCAGCGGCCGCCGGCGAGCCGGTGCGCGGCGGTGAGATCACCGTGCTGGAGGACGCGGCCTTCGCCGGCTCCTGGCCGGCCGGCCTGGACCCCGCCACCAACACCACCGGCGGCTCGAACATCGCGATGAACCAGGCGATCTTCGGTGGGCTGTTCCTGCTCACGGCCGACGACGACGGCTCCAACGCCGAGGTCACCCCGAACCAGGCGGAGAGCTACGAGATCTCCGAGGACGGCACGCAGTTCACCATGACGCTGCGCGAGGGCATCGAGTTCAGCGACGGCACGCCGCTGGACGCCGAGGCCGTGCGCTGGAACTGGGAGCGCGACCTCGCCAACCCGTGCACCTGCAAGCCGACCTGGGAGCTGGCGGAGAACGGGATCGAGGTGCTCGACCCGCTGACCGTCCGGCTGACGTTCGCCCAGCCGTACCCGGCGGTGCTGGCCTCCTTCCCGGCCGCCAACGTCAACTGGATCGCCAGCCCCACCGCCGTCGAGGCGCAGGGTGAGGACGACTTCGCCATCAACCCCGTCGGCGCCGGCCCGTTCACCGTCGTCTCCAACCAGCTGAGCTCGCGGCTCGAGCTGACGAGGAACGAGAACTACTTCAAGGAGGGTCTGCCCTACCTCGACGGGCTGACCTTCCAGTCGATCGGCGGCGACCAGCCGGCCTACCAGGCGCTGCAGGCCGGTCAGGCGCAGGCCTACGAGGGCCTCAACACCACGCCGCTGCTGGAGCAGGCGCAGGCCAGCGACCAGCTGCAGGTCACCATCCAGCCGGCCACCTCGCCGTACGTGATCCAGCTGAACACCGCGATCGCGCCGTTCGACGACGTCAGGGCGCGTGAGGCGATCTACCGGGCGACCGACTTCGAGGCCATCAACCAGGGCATCTTCGGCGGCAACTACGACGTCAGCCAGAGCTTCACCGGCCCCGGCGGCAAGTTCTACGAGCCGGAGGTCGAGGGCTACCCGGAGCACGACCTGGACCGGGCCACGGAGCTGGTGGAGGAGCTCGGCGGGCTGACCGTCCGGCTCGGCACGATCAGCAACTACGTCGCCACCCAGATCGTGACCGCCCTGCAGACGCAGTGGCAGGAGGCCGGGATCGACGTCGAGATCAACGACTACCAGCTCTCCGGGGTCATCTCGGAGTTCACCGGTGGTCAGTGGCAGGCGATGCTGCAGACCGCCGGCGCCTGGGACCCGGCGGCCGGCGTCGGTGTCGGCTTCCGGTTCTCCTCCGGCGTCCCCTACAGCGGGGTGAACGACCCGGAGCTGGACCAGCTGCTGGAGGACGCCGCGGCCACGGTGGACGAGGACGAGCGGGCCGACCTCTACCGGCAGGCCGGTGAGCTCATCGCGGAGAACTTCTACGCACCGTTCGGCCTGGCGTTCGCGCCGGCCAACCTCGCGGTGCAGGGGGTGCACGGTCCGGGTCTGACCACGAAGATCCCGGCGATCCTGGTGAACTCCGGGGTCATCTGGGACGAGGTCTGGCAGGAGCAGTGACCACGGCCACCAGCGCTCCGCGGGTCCCGGCCTCCCGGGACCCGCGGGTCTCCCCGCTCAGCCGGGTGACCGGCTCGCCGATCCTGCGGCTGGTCGTCAAGCGGCTGTTGATGGCGATCCCGATCATGCTGGGCGTCACGATCCTGACGTACTGGGTGCTCAGCCTGATCCCCGGCAACGCGGCCCAGCAGCTGCTGGGCCCCGAGGCCACCGCGGAGGACATCGCCCAGCTCGAGGCGCAGCTGGGGCTCAACGAGTCCGGCGTCTCCCGGTACCTGGACTGGCTGGGCGGCGCGCTCACCGGCGACCTGGGCAACTCGATGGTCAGCCGGCAGCCGGTCAGCGACATCCTGGCCAACCGGCTCCCGGTCACCGGCGAGCTCGTGGTGCTTGCCTTCGTCGTCTCCCTGGCGCTGGCGATCCCGGTGGCGCTGCTCGCCGCGTACAAGCCGAACGGCCTGATCGACCGGGTCAGCATGTTCATCAGCACCATGGGGCTCTCGGTGGCCAACTACGTGCTGGCGCTGATCCTGGTGCTGGTGTTCGCCGTCCAGCTCGGCACGCTGCCGGCCATCGGCTTCGTGCCGCTGTCCGAGGGCGTGTGGCCCAACCTGAGGGCGCTGATCCTGCCGTCGGCGGCGATCGGCATCCCGCTGTTCTGCTTCTACGCGCGCTTCCTGCGGGGCGACCTGGTCGACCAGATGCAGCAGGAGGAGTACGTCACCACCGCCCGCGCCAAGGGGATCGGGCCGTGGCAGGTGCTCATCAAGCACGCCTTCCGCAACTCGTCGTTCGGGCTGATCACCGTGGTCGGCCTCAACCTCGGGGCGCTGATCGGCGGCACGGTGATCATCGAGCAGATCTTCGCGCTACCGGGCATCGGCCAGATGCTGCTGCAGGCCATCAACACCCGTGACGTCGTCGTCGTGCAGGCCGCGGTGGTGATCTTCGCGCTGGTCGCGGTGATCGCGAACCTCGTCGTCGACCTGCTGTACGCCGTCCTGGACCCGAGGATCCGCCATGACAGTCGTTGAACCAGCGGCCGCGTCCGCCGTCGGCCCGGACGTCGACCTCGAGGAGGTCGAGTCCGGCCGCCGGCGGCGCCGCCCCGCCAACCTGGGCACCTGGATCCCCGCCGGGGTGATCGGCTTCATCGTGGTGGCCTGCTTCCTCGGGCCACTGCTGCTGGGGCTGCCCCGCCCGGTGGGCGGCAGCGTGCTGGAGAGCTACCTCCCGGCCGGCTCACCGGGCCACCTGCTGGGCACCGACCCCAACGGCAACGACATCCTGTCCCGGCTGCTGCACGGCGGGCGGGCGTCGCTGGTGATCGCGACCACGGTCAACGTGCTGGGGCTGGTCATCGGCGGCACGCTCGGCGCGCTGTCGGGCTACGTCGGCGGCCTCCTGGACACGCTGGTCATGCGCGTGCTCGACGTGCTGATCGCGTTCCCGTCGCTGGTGCTCACCCTGGCGGTCGCCCAGGCGCTCGGCCCGAGCATGACCAACACGATCTTCGCGCTGACGTTCTTCAGCATCCCGGCGGTGGCCCGCATCGCCCGGTCGGCGGTGCTGCGCCTGCGCGAGCAGCCGTTCATGGCGGCGGCCCAGCTGGCGGGGACGCCGGGGTGGCGGGTGCTGTTCAAGCACCTGGCCCCCAACATCGCCCCGCAGCTGATCACCTTCGCGATGCTCGGCATGGGCATCGTGATCATCATCGAGGGCGCCTTGAGCTTCCTCGGTCTGGGCATCCCGGCCCCGGCTCCCAGCTGGGGCAACATGGTGGCCGACGGCCAGCTCAGCCTCTCCGCGACGCCGATGCTCGTGGTCTGGCCCAGCCTGGCGCTGTTGGTCACCGTCCTGTCCTTCAACCTGCTCGGGGAGAACCTCCGGGCGCGATGGAGCGGTCGATGAACGGCGAGCGGACGGCGGCCCTGCGGGTCGCGGACACCCAGGTGACCTCGGGGGTGATCGCCTCGGACCAGCAGGCGGGCGCCACCGGCGTCCTCGGTCGGCCCGACCCGGTGCCGGGGGAGCCGCTGCTGCAGGTGTCGGACCTGCGGGTGCAGTTCACCCGCGGGGGCCGGTGCGTGCGGGCGGTCAACGGCCTGTCCTACGAGCTGGTGCCCGGCCGGATGATGGCGATCATCGGCGAGTCCGGCTCCGGGAAGAGCGTCAGCTCCCGGGCCCTGATGGGGCTGCTGCCGCCCACGGCGCAGATCACCGGCTCCATCCGGTTCGACGGGCGTGAGCTGCTCGGCCTCTCCGAGGGCGAGTTCCGCAAGCTGCGCGGCGGCGACATCGCCATGGTCTTCCAGGACCCGGCGCGGTCGCTGAACCCGACGATGAAGATCGGCGCGCAGATCGCCGAGGCGGTCCGGGCGCACTGCGACCTGGACAAGAAGGGTGTGCACGAGCGGGTGGTGGAGCTGCTCCGGCTGGTGCGGCTGCCGGCGCCGGAGCGGCGCTTCCACGAGTACCCGCACCAGCTGTCGGGCGGCATGCGGCAGCGGGTGATGATCGCCATCGCGCTGGCCGGTGAACCGCGGCTGCTCATCGCCGACGAGGCCACCACCGCGCTGGACGTCACCACCCAGGCGCAGATCATGGACCTGCTGGTCGAGCTGCAGGAGCGCCTCGGCATGGCGGTGATCATGATCAGCCACGACCTGGGGCTGGCGGCCAGCTACGCCCAGGACGTCGTGGTCATGTACGCCGGCCGGGCGGTGGAGCACGCGCCGACCCGCACCCTGTTCGCCAACGTGCGGATGCCCTACACGCGGGCGCTGCTCGGGGCGATCCCGGCGCTGGACCGGGAGCCGCACTCGCTGCTGCCGGTCACGCCGGGGCAGCCGCCGGACCTGTCGGCCCTGCCCAAGGGCTGTCCCTTCCGGCCGCGCTGCTCGAACGCCACCGACCGGTGCGTGGAGCAGCCCGCCCTCATCGAGCACGAGCCCCAGCACTCCTGGGCCTGCTGGCACCCCTGTGGCACCGAGAACGGAGAGCAGCGATGACCGCCGTCGACGAGCGGATGGCGGGCGAGCAGGTGGAGGCCAAGGCGCCCCTGCTGCGGGCCCGCGACCTGGTGCAGGAGTTCCCGGTGCGCGCGGCCGGCGGGGTCAAGGGCGGCGTCGTCCACGCGGTGTCGAACGTGTCCTTCGACATCTGCGCCGGGGAGACCCTGGGCGTGGTGGGGGAGACCGGGTCGGGCAAGTCGACGCTGGCCCGGTCGGTGATCCAGGCGCCGCGGCCCAAGTCCGGCACCGTGGAGTTCCAGGGCCAGGACCTGATGACGCTCAAGCGGCGCGACCTCAAGGACGCCCGCCGGCAGATGCAGATGGTCTACCAGGACCCGTTCGGCTCGCTGAACCCGCGCTGGCGGGTCACCGAGCTGGTCGAGGAGCCGATGATCGGCTACGGGGCGGGGAACGCCGACTGGCGGCGCGCCCGGGTGGCCGAGCTGCTGGACCTGGTCGGCCTCGACCCCTCGTCCTACGGCAAGCGGCGGCCGCACGAGCTGTCCGGTGGCCAGTGCCAGCGGGTCGCGATCGCGCGGGCCATCGCGCTGAACCCGGCGCTGATCATCTGCGACGAGGCGGTCTCCTCCCTCGACGTGCTGATCCAGGCGCAGGTGCTCAACCTGTTCGAGAAGCTGCGCCGCGAACTGGACCTCGCCTACCTGTTCATCAGCCACGACCTGGCGCTGGTGAAGCAGGTCAGCGACCGGGTCGCGGTGATGTACCTGGGGCAGCTCGCCGAGGTCGGCCCGGCCGAAGGGATGTACCGGCAGCCGCTGCACCCGTACACGGCGGCGCTGCTGGACTCCATCCCGCGGGTCGACGCCGCCACCGGTCTGGCACACCGGCCGACGGCGCTGCCCGGGGAACCGCCGTCGCCGATCGACCCGCCCAGCGGGTGCAGGTTCCGCACCCGCTGCCCGAGGGCCCAGCAGCGCTGCGCGGACGAGGCGCCGCAGCTGCGCGAGCTGCGGCCCAGGCACCAGGTGGCCTGCCACTTCCCGCTCGACGGGCTCGAGGAGAGCCTCCACCGGCCGGCCGGGGCCACGGCGGTTCCCCCCACGGGGCCGGCCACGCCGGCGAGCTGAGCCGGGTCCGCTGAACCGCACGAGGGGGCGTCCGCCACGCGGCGGGCGTCCCCTCGTCGGTCGCCCCCCGGCCGGTTAGCGTGACGGGGACCACGTCAGCGGCCGGCAGCGCAGCCGGCCCCGGCCACCGGGAGCCGCCATGCGCGTGCCCTTGACCACCCGTGACTTCCTCGACCGGGCGGAGCTCGCCTACGGCGACCGGGTCGGCGTCGTCGACGAACCGGCCCAGCCGGCCCCCTCGCTGGGCCGGACCACCCACCGCGAGCTGGCCCGCCGGGCCCGTGCCGTCCAGGCCGGCCTCGACGCGCTCGGGGTGGGGGAGGGCGAGCGGGTGGCGGTGGTCAGCCACAACTCCGCCCGGCTGCTGGAGCTGCTGCACGCCGTCCCCTCCTCGGGGCGGGTGCTGGTGCCGGTCAACTTCCGGCTGCAGGCCGAGGAGGTGCGCTACATCGTCGACCACTGCGGCGCCGAGGTGCTGCTGGTCGATCCCGAGCTCACCCCCGCCCTGGACGGCATCCGGGCGCGGCACCGCTTCGTGCTGGGGGAGGACTACGACACCGGGCTGCTGCGACCGGACACCGAACCGCGCCCCTGGGCCGAGCCCGACGAGGACGCCACCGCCACGATCAACTACACCAGCGGCACGACGGCGCGGCCCAAGGGCGTGCAGCTGACCCACCGCAACGTCTGGCTCAACGCGGTCACCTTCGGCATGCACATGCAGGTCAGCGACCGCGACGTCTACCTGCACACCCTGCCGATGTTCCACTGCAACGGCTGGGGGCTGCTCTACACGGTGGCCGGGCTCGGCGGCACCCAGGTGGTGCTGCGCAAGGTCGACGGCGCGGAGATCCTCCGCCGGGTCGAGCAGCACGGCGTGACCCTCATGGCCGGAGCACCGGCGGTGTGGAACGCGGTGCTCGACGCGGCCGCCGAGTGGGACGGCCCCGTCCCGGGGCGGGACCGGGTGCGGATCGTCGTCGCGGGCGCGCCGCCGCCGTCCCGGACGATCGCCCGGGTCACCGACGAGCTGGGCTGGGAGTTCAACCAGATCTACGGCCTCACCGAGACCTCGCCGCTGCTCACCGTCAACCGGCCGCGCGCCGAGTACGACGGGCTGGACGCCGAGGAGCGGGCGCGGGCGCTGTCCCGCGCGGGCGCGCCGGCGCTGGGCACCCGGATCCGCACCAGCGACAGCGGCGAGGTGCTCGCGCAGGGCAACACCGTGCTGGCCGGCTACTGGGCGAACCCGCAGGCCACGGCCGACGCGCTCGACGGCGGCTGGTTCCACACCGGCGACGGCGGCACGGTCGACGACGACGGCGTGCTGACCATCTCCGACCGGAAGAAGGACGTGATCATCACCGGCGGGGAGAACGTCTCCTCCATCGAGGTGGAGGACGCGGTCTTCAGCCATCCCGCCGTCGCCGAGGTCGCGGTGATCGGGGTGCCCGACGACCGGTGGGGCGAGATGGTCACCGCGCTGGTGGTGCCCGCCGAGGGGGCGCAGGTCACCGAGGCCGAGATCATCGCCCACTGCCGCAGCCGGCTGGCCGGGTACAAGACACCCAAGCGGGTGGAGTTCCGCCCGGCCATCCCGCGCACCGCGACCGGGAAGGTGCAGAAGTTCAAGCTGCGCCAGGCCTACGGGGATCCCCAGGACCGCCAGTAGATGGACCCTGCTGCCCTCCGCAGCAGAGCCGTGCCAGCACGTCACCTGGCGCCGGCGCCTCACCCCGAGGGGGGAGGTGACCCCGGCGAGCTCAAGGCGTTCACCCGATCCGGTCGATGACCCGGTCGAGAGCACACCCGGACGGGTGTGCCTGGACCGGTCGAGACCGGCGCCGATCCCTGGTGCCGGGCAACGCGAGGAGTCGGGGCAGTGCGCCAGCGGGTCGGAACGAAGCTCAGCACGCGGGGACGCCGGGTGCCGCGCGTCCTCGGGGTCGCCGCAGCGGTGGTCGTGTTCCTGCTGGTCGCCCCGGCGGCGGCCTCGGCCGCGCCGGCCGACCCGGGCGACGCCCGGATCAGCGCCGCCGAGCGCGCACGGCAGGACGCCGCCGCCCAGGTCGGCGCGATCACCGCGCAGCTCGCCCAGGCGGAGGCCGATGCGGCCGCCGCCTCCGCGGCCGCGCAGATCGCGCTGCAGGACTACGAGGAGGCGCAGGCCGCCTACGAGCAGGCGCGCGCCGAGGCCGACGCCGCTGCGGCCGCTGCCGCGCAGGCCGTCGCCGAGCTGGCGCAGGGCGAGGCGGAGGTCGCCGCCTTCGCCCGGGCGAGCTACATCCAGGGCAGCACCTCCTCGGGGATGATGGCGCTGCTGTCGTCCGGTGGGCCGGCGCAGCTGCTGGAGCGGGCCGCCCTGCTCGACGCGGTCGGCGAGCACCGCACCGACGTCGTCGCCGAGCTGACCGTGCTGCAGGAGCAGTCCGCCGCGGCCGACGCCGTGGCCCAGCGGGCCGTCGGTGCGGCCGACGGGCTGCAGCAGGAGGCGGCCACCCTGCTCGCCGGCGCGCAGCAGCAGGAGGTCGCCGCGCGCGCCCAGGCCGCCGCGCTGATCGAGCAGCAGGACGCCGTCGAGCAGCAGCTCAGCGCGGCACAGCAGACCCTCACCGGGCTGCAGGACGCCCGCGCCGCGGCCCAGGCGTACGCCGAGCAGCAGCGCACCGCCGCGGCCCGCGCCCCGGCCGCTCCGCCGCGGAGCACCCCGGCCGGAGGCGCGTCCCCGGCCGGGAGCTCGTCCGGCGGTTCCTCCCCGGGTGGCAGCTCGCCCGGCGGCTCGTCGTCCGGGGGTGGGTCGTCGCCCGGTGGGGGCTCGTCCTCCGGGGGTGGTTCGTCCTCCGGCGGGGGCGGCACCGCCCCGGTCGACGGGACGACGGCGGGTGCGCCGTCCGGCTCGGCGGTGCAGACCGCGATCGCGGCGGCCCGCAGCCAGCTCGGCGTCGCCTACTCGTGGGGCGGTGGCGGCAGCAAGGGCCCCAGCTACGGGATCCCGCCGGACGCCGGCGTGTGGGGCTTCGACTGCTCGGGGCTCACCGAGTACGCCTACGCCCAGGCGGGCATCCGGATCGGTGGCACCAGCCGGGAGCAGTACAACCGGCTGAGCGCCCACCGGGTCGCCGTCGGCGACCTGCAGCCGGGCGACCTGCTGTTCTGGGACGACGGCCGGGCCAACCCGACGTCGGGGGCGATCGTGCACGTGGCGCTGTACATCGGCGGCGGCCAGATGATCGAGGCGCCGGACCGGGGCCAGACGGTGCGGATCTCCTCGGCGCGCACGTCGAGCTCGACGTACTTCGGCGCGGTGCGGCCGACCGGCTGAGCGGGTTGCCGGACCCGGAGGGAGAAGGGCGTCGGGCAGCCACGGGGGGAGCTGCCCGACGCGAGGCTCAGGCTAGCAGGGCGGGGAACGCAGAGGGGGCTCTCCACTCCGGTGGATGGAACGACCGGACCACCCCGCCGGGCACCACGTGACCCGGGTCGCGACCGGTGCGGGTCGGGGCCCCGCGCAGCTGCTTGTAGGACACTGGCCGGGTGACCGCCGCCAGCAGCGCGCCCGCCCAGCAGCAGCCCACCCCGCCCTCCGTCGACGCCGCCCGGCTCGAGCGCGCGCTCTTCGAGATCAAGCGCGTCATCGTCGGCCAGGACCGCCTGGTCGAGCGGATGCTGGTCGGCCTCCTGGCCCGGGGGCACGTGCTCCTCGAGGGCGTGCCCGGGGTGGCGAAGACGCTGGCCGTGGAGACGCTGGCCACCGTCGTCGGCGGGCACTTCTCGCGGCTGCAGTTCACCCCCGACCTGGTGCCGGCCGACATCGTCGGCACCAGGATCTACAAGTCCGGGCAGGACTCCTTCGACACCGAGCTCGGCCCGGTGTTCGCCAACTTCGTGCTCGCCGACGAGATCAACCGGGCGCCGGCCAAGGTGCAGTCGGCGCTGCTGGAGGTCATGGCCGAGCGGCAGGTGTCCATCGGCGGGGTCACGCACAAGCTGCCCGACCCGTTCCTGGTGCTCGCCACGCAGAACCCGATCGAGAACGAGGGCGTCTACCCGCTGCCCGAGGCCCAGCGCGACCGCTTCCTGCTCAAGGTGCTCGTCGACTACCCGAGCCCGGAGGAGGAGCGGGAGATCATCTACCGGATGGGCTCGGTCCCGCCGGTCGCCGAGCGTGTGCTCGACCCCGACGACGTCCGGCGGCTGCAGAGGACCGCCTCGGAGGTGTTCGTCCACCACGCACTCGTCGACTACGTCGTCCGGCTGGTGGTGGCCACCCGCGCCCCGGTCGAGCACGGCATGCCCGACGTCGCCGGCTGGGTGTCCTACGGGGCCAGCCCCCGTGCGTCACTGGGCCTGATCGGGGCCAGCCGCGCGCTCGCGCTGATCCGCGGCCGCGACTACGTGCTGCCGCAGGACGTCCTCGACGTCACCGGCGACGTGCTCCGCCACCGGCTGGTGCTCTCCTACGACGCGCTGGCCGACGGTGTGCCGGCCGACCACGTGGTCCGGCGGATCGTGGAGAGCGTGCCGCTGCCGCAGGTCACCCCCCGGCAGCGGGCCGGTGGCTTCGGTCCCGGCGCGCCCGGCGGCCCGATGGTGCCCGGCTTCGGCCCGGCCGGTCAGCCGCCGCAGGGCCCGCCGCCCGGCTGGGGCCAGCCGCAGGCCCAGCAGCAGCCCGGCCCGCAGGGCTGGGGGCAGCCGGGTCAGGGGCAGCCGCAGCAGGTCGGTCCGCAGGGCTGGGGTCAGCCCCCGGCGCCCAACGGTCACGACTTCCCCGGACCGCAGGCCCCCGGGCAGCAGGGCTCCGGCTCGACCGCGGCGCACGGTGAGCGGCCCGACGGCGCCGGGCGGCAGCGCGGGTGACCGGCGTCCCGGCGTCCCCGCCGGACCGCGGCGCTCCGCCGCACTTCGGCAGCGGCCCCTCGCAGGTGCTGCTGCGCCGGCTGGAGCTGACCGTGCGCCGGCGGCTCGACGGCCTGCTGCAGGGCGACCACCTCGGCCTGGTGCCCGGCTCGGGCAGCGAGGCCGGCGACTCCCGCAGCTACCACCCCGGCGACGACGTCCGGCGGATGGACTGGCCGGTCACCGCGCGCACCCAGGTGCCGCACGTCCGGGAGACGATCGCCGACCGGGAGCTGGAGACCTGGGCGGTGGTCGACCTGTCGGCGAGCCTGGACTTCGGCACCGGGCAGTGCGAGAAGCGCGACCTGGCGATCGCCGCGCTGTCCGCGGTCAGCCACCTGACGGTGCGCGGCGGCAACCGGCTGGGCGCGATCGTGACGACGGGGGAGCGGGTCGACCGGTACCCGGCGGCCCCGGGGCGGCTGGCCGCCGACCGGCTGCTGCGCTCGGTGGTCGCCACCCCGCGCGCGTCCGGTGGCCGCCGCGGTGACCTGGCCGCCGCGCTGGAGCTGCTGCGCCGGCCGCAGCGCCGCCACGGGCTGGTGGTGGTGATCTCCGACTTCCTGGGCGACGCCGAGTGGGAGCGGCCGCTGCGCGGGCTGTCCGCGCGGCACGAGCTGCTCGCCGTCGAGGTGGTCGACCCGCGGGAGCTGGAGCTGACCGACGTAGGGCTGCTCACCGTCGTCGACCCGGAGAGCGGGCGCACCCTGGAGGTGCCCACCGGTGACGCGGCGTTCCGCCGGCGCTTCGCCGAGGGCGCGGCCGCCCAGCGCGCGGAGATCGCCGCCGGGTTGCGCCGGACGGGGGCGGCGCACCTGCGGTTGCGCACCGACCGCGACTGGCTGGCCGACGTCGTCCGTTTCGTGGCAGACCGCCGGCGCGCCGGCTCTGGAGGAGCTTCCCGATGACCCTGCAGTCGCCGCTGTGGCTGCTCGCCCTGCTGGCCGTGCTCGCCGTCGTCGGCCTGTACGTGGTGCTGCAGCTGCGCCGGGCCCGGTACGCCGCCCGGTTCACCAACGTCGCGCTGCTCGGTTCGGTGGTGCCCAGGCGGCCGGGGTGGCGCCGGCACGTCGCCTTCGGCCTGGTCGCGCTGGGCCTCGGCGTGCTGGTGTTCTCCCTCGCCCAGCCCAGCACGGAGGTGCGGGTGCCGCGGGAGCGGGCGACGGTGGTGATGGCGGTCGACGTGTCGCTGTCGATGCGCGCCACCGACGTGGAACCCGACCGGTTCCAGGCGATGCAGGTGGCGGCCAAGCAGTTCGTCGACGTGCTGCCGACCCGGATCAACCTCGGGCTGGTCGCCTTCGCCGGCACGGCCAGCACGCTGGTCACCCCGACCACCGACCGCGGGGAGGTGCGGACGGCGATCGACAATCTGGAGCTGGCCGAGGCGACCGCCATCGGGGAGGCGGTGTTCACCTCGCTGACCACGATCAGCAACTACCAGGCGTCGCTGGAGTCCGAGGGCGAGTCGGTGCCGCCGGCGCGGATCGTGCTGCTGTCCGACGGCTACAGCACCATGGGCCGCGACGAGACCCAGGCGATCGACGCGGCCAACGCCGCCGAGGTGCCGGTGTCCACGATCGCCTTCGGCACCGACTACGGCACGCTCGACCTCAACGGCGAGGTCGTGCCGGTGCCGGTCGACCGCGCGACGCTGGAGCAGATCGCCGAGGAGACCGGTGGCAGCTTCAGCCAGGCGGCGAGCGCGGCCGAGCTGGAGGCGGTCTACGAGGACCTGGGCAGCCAGATCGGCTACACCTCCGAGCTGCAGGACGTCAGCCCGTGGTTCGTCCGCGCCGGGCTGCTGTTCGCCTTCCTCGGCGTCGTCGGCTCGCTGCTCTGGACCAACCGCCTGCTGTAGCGTTCCGCCGCCTCGCGGCGCAGCGGCGGCTCGGCCCTATCCTTCGCGGCACGAGACGCCCGGTCCCGCGACGGGCTGCCCGGCGACGGAGGGAGCACGGTGCCGGAGTCCAAGCGGGTCACGCTGCGCGACGTGGCGAGGGAGGCAGGCGTCTCCACTCCCCAGGCCAGCCTCGCCCTCAACGGTCAGGGCCGGGTCGCCGCGAGCACGACCCGGCGCGTGCGCGAAGCGGCCGAGCGCCTCGGGTACCGGCCGAACCCGGTGGCCCGCGCTCTGCGCAGCGGTTCAGCGAGCAGCGTCGGGCTGGTCACCCGGAACCTGTCCAACTCCTACTTCCTCGACGTCCTGCGGGGCATGGAGGAGATCACCTCGGCGCAGGACACCAGCGTCGTCGTCATGGACTCCGGCTACGACGTCGACCGGGAGCTGGAGGCCGTCCGCCGGATGGCCGAGCACGAGGTGCGGGCACTGGCCATCGCGCCGGTGGGCAGCAGCGTCAGCGTCGAGTGGTGGCGGCAGAACCGCCCGGGCCAGCCGCTGGTCCTGATCAACGTGGCGCCGGCCGCGGGGGTGCTCGCGGTCGGGCCGGACAACGTCGCCGCGGTCGAGGTCGCGGTCGACCACCTGGCCGGGCTGGGTCACCGGCGGATCACCTTCGTCTGCGCGCCCGAGGGCGGCGTCGCCGACGACGACCGCACCGCCACCTTCACCGCGCGAACCCGTGAACTGGGCATCGAGGGGCTGGTGCTGCACACCTCGCTGCAGTTCGACGCCGTGCAGGCCGCGGTGGCCGGCCAGCTGGCCGACCCCGGCGCCCCCCGCACCTTCCTGATGAACTCCGACTACACCGCGTCCGCGGTCTACCGGGCCGCCCGGGCGGCCGGGCTGGTGGTCGGGCGGGACGTGAGCGTGGTCGGTCACGACGACATCCCCACCTCGGAGCTGCTGGCGCCGGCGCTGACCACGGTCGCCTTCGACCGCCGGGAGGTGGGCCGAGCCGCGGCACGGCTGCTGCTCGGACCTGGCGGGGAGGCTCTCGCGTCCCCGGTCCGGCTGCCCGTCGTCCTGCGGGTGCGGGACTCGGTGGCCGACCTGCGCGGGGACGATCCCGCCACCGGCAGGTGAACGGCCGCTGAAAGGTCGACGTTCTGGTGCTCCGTTCGTTGCCAAATCGATTTGCTCGCGGTGATGCTGCTCCCGCCACGCACACCGGCCGCGGATGCCCGCGGCGACGAGAGGAGCAGGTCGATGCACGTCGGACGCACAACCAGGGGGCTGCTCGCGGGCGTTGCGGCAGGTCTGGTGCTCACCGCCTGCGGCAACGCCGACACCTCGGCCGAAGAGCCGGAGCCGAGCCCGGCCGCCGCCTCCGGCACCGGCTCGGTCATCACCTACAACAGCCCGGCGGAGTGGGGCAACTACGGCGAGGTGCTCGCCACGTTCACCGAGAAGACGGGCATCCAGGCGCCCAACGACCCGAAGAACTCCGGGCAGACCCTCGCCGCGCTGCAGGCCGAGAAGGACGCGCCGGTTGCCGACGTGGCCTACGCCGGCATCGCCTTCGGCGACCAGCTGGTGCAGTCCGGCGTGCTCCAGCCGTACGCGCCGGAGGGCACCGACGGCATCCCGGCCGACCTGCGCGCCGAGGACGACAGCTGGTTCGCCGTGCACACCGGCACCATCGCGTTCATCGTCAACGAGGACCAGCTGGACGGCGCCCCGGTGCCGACGAGCTGGGCGGACCTGACCGGGCCCGAGTACGCGGGCAAGGTCGGCTACCTGGACCCCACCCAGGCGGCGGTCGGGTACTCGGTGGCCACCGCGGCGAACGAGGCCCTCGGCGGCAGCCTCGACGACTGGGGCCCGGGTCTGGAGTACCTGGCCGAGCTGAAGGCCAACGGCACGGTCACCCCGGCGCAGACCGCCACCGCGAAGGTCGCGCAGGGCGAGATCCCGATCCTGATCGACACCGACTTCAACGGCTACAAGCTCCGTGACGAGGGTGCCAACGTCACCGTGGTGATCCCCGAGGAGGGCAGCCTGCTGGTGCCCTACATCGTCGGTCTGGTCGACGGTGCGCCGAACCAGGAGAACGGCGAGCGGCTCCTGGACTTCTACTTCTCCGAGGAGGGGCAGCAGCTGTTCGCCAAGGGCTACATGCGCCCGGTCATCGGTGAGCTCCCGGCCGAGATGACGGCGAAGATGCTGCCCGACTCCGACTACGAGCGCGCCGGCACCGTCGACTACGTCCAGCAGGGTGAGGTGCAGCAGAGCTTCATCGAGCAGTTCAAGGCCGAGGTGGGCCAGTGACCCCTCGCCCCCGGGCGACCGGTGCCGCGGTGAGCACGCCCCGCTGGGCGTGGCTCGCCGCGGTGCCGGGGGTGGCGTTCCTGCTGGCCTTCGCGCTGCACCCGATCGTGGTGCTGATGCGGAACTCGCTCGGCCTGGGCCGCACCGGCCTGCACGAGCAGCCGGGGTTCTCGTTCCAGTTCTACCGGGACGTGTTCGCCTCGGAGACCGTCCGCAGCTCGGCGCTGACCTCGATCGGCGTCTGCCTCACGGCGGTGGCGATCACCGTCGTCCTTGCCGTCCCGGTGGTGCTGCACGCCGCAGCCCGCAGCGCCGCCGGGCACGACACCTCGCGGCTGGACGCCCTGTTCACCCTGCCGGTGGCGCTGCCGGGCACGATCATCGGCTTCTTCGCCATCGTGCTGATCGGCAACACCGGCCTGCTCGGGCTGTGGTTCGACCCGCTGGGCGGCATGTCCTACGCCATTCCGGGGCTGGTGGCGGCCTACGTCTACTTCTCGCTGCCCCGGGTGATCGGGCCGCTGCGCGGTGCCGCCGAGGCGCTGGACCCCGCGGTGCCCGAGGCCGCCCGCTCGCTGGGTGCGGGCCGGGTGCGGGTGCTGGCGACCATCACGCTGCCGCTGCTCACCCCCGCCATCGCCGCAGCGACCGGCACCGCACTGGCCATCGCCCTGGGCGGCTACGGCACCATCGCGGTGCTGTCCCAGGGTGTGCGGCTGCTGCCGCTGGAGGTCGTCGACCAGCTCAGCGCCGCCGGCTTCAACGTCGCCACCGCCTCGGCCACCGGTGTCGTCCTGGCCGTGCTGGCCTGCGGCTTCCTGCTGCTGGGCCAGGCGCTGTCGGCGCTGCTGACCCGCCGGGTCGCCCGATGAGGGCCGGCGCGGTGTGGACCCGGCTGATGGTCGCGGTCGTCGTGGTCCCGATGCTGGTCACGCTGGTGGTCGCCACCAGCGTCAGCTTCTCGACCGGGCCGTTCAGCGGCGGGATCACCTTCGACTGGATGTCGCTGGGGCTGGAGCTGCTGGCGCCCACCCTGCTGCGCAGCCTCCTGGTCGGCCTGACGGTGGCCGCCGCCAACCTGCTGATCGGCGGCCCGCTGGCGTGGTGGGTCGCCCGGACGACGGCCTGGCCCGGCCGGCTGGTGGGCTACCTGGCCAACCTGCCGCTCGCCGTCCCCGGGATCGCCGTCTCGGTCGCGCTGATCGGCACCTACGCCCAGCTGCGACCCAGCGGTCTCCTGCTGATCGCCGGGCACATCGTCTTCACGCTGCCGTTCACCCTCGCCGCGCTCGTGCCGGTGCTCGGCGCCGACCGGCTCGTGGAGTGCGAGCAGGTCGCCCGCAGCCTCGGCGCCTCCGTGCTGCGCCGGCTGGGCACGGTGACCCTGCCGTGGGCCCGGGTGGCGGTGCTGCAGGCCGCGGCCACCGCGTACGCGCTGAGCTACGGCGAGTTCAACATCAGCTTCTTCGTCAACGCGCCGGCCGCGCCCACCGCGCCGTTCGCCCTCTTCGACGCCTACGCCACCCGGCGGCTCGAGCTGGCGTCGGCGATGTCGATCTGGTTCATCGTCTCCCTGCTGCCCGTGCTCGGTCTCCTCGCCGCGCTCCGCGGGCGGCTCGTCGAAAGGTCCTCATGACCACCCGCCCCGGCCTGACCATCGACGGGCTCACCGTCCGGTACGGGTCCACCGACGCCGTCCGCGACGTCTCCCTCGCCGTCCCCGCCGGCCAGGTGCTGGCGCTGGTCGGCCCCAGCGGCTGCGGCAAGACGACGATCCTGCGCGCGGTCGCGGGCCTGATCGACGTCGCCGCCGGCCGCATCCTGATCGGCGAGCGCGAGGTGACCCGGGTGCCGGCGGCCCGGCGCAACGTCGGCCTGGTTCCGCAGTCCTACGCGATGTTCCCGCACATGTCGGTCGCCGCGAACGTGGCGTACGGGTTGCGGGCCCGGCGGACCCGGCGCGACGTCCGGGACCGCCGGGTCGCCGAGGTGCTCGACCTGGTGCACCTCACCGAGTACGCCCAGCGCCGGCCCGCCGCGCTCTCCGGTGGCCAGCGGCAGCGGGTCGCGCTGGCCCGGGCGCTGGCGGTCGACCCCGCGCTGCTGCTGCTGGACGAGCCGCTGTCGGCGCTGGACCCGCAACTGCGCGGCGGGCTGCGGCGCAGCCTGGCCGACAACCTCGCCCAGGCCGGCTGCACCACGGTGATCGTCACGCACGACCAGCAGGAGGCGCTCGCCCTCGGGCACACCATCGCCGTCGTCCGGGACGGGCAGGTCGTGCAGGTCGGCACGCCGGCGCAGCTGTGGAACGCCCCAGCCGACGAGTTCGTCGCCGACTTCCTCGGCTCCGGCCGGATGCTCCCGGCCCGCCGGGTGGGGGAGACCGTGCACCTGCTGGACGGGCGCTGGGTGGTGCCCGTCGCGGGCCTGGACACCGCCGGGTCCCGGCGGGGGGACCGGGTGCTGCTGCGCCGCGACTCGCTCGTGCCGGCCGAGCCGGACGCGCCCGGCGCCGTCACCGCCGTCGTGCGCCACGTCGAGTTCGCCGGCTCGCACACCCGGCTGCGCCTGGACGTCGGTGGCGCCGAGTTCGACCTGGAGCACCCCGGCGTCCTGCCCGCCACGCCGACCCTGAGCCTTGCTCCTCGACCCGGAGGGATCGTCCTGCTGTGACCGCGACACTCGAGGTGCTCGGCTGCAACGCCACGGCGCCCGGCGCCACCGGCGCCGCGTCCAGCTACCTGCTGCACGGCCCTCGCGGCACCGTTCTCGTCGACGCCGGACCGGGCTCGCTGCTGGCCTACGCGCGCGGCCACGACCTGGCCGACCTGTCGGCGATCGTCGTCACCCACCTGCACGCCGACCACAGCCTCGACCTGATGGCGTGGGCCTACCGCTGGACCTTCCCGGAGGTGCTGCCACCCATCCCGCTGCTGGTGCCGGCGGAGGAGCTGGGCCGGCTGCGGGCCTTCGACGACCTGTTCGGCATCCCGACGCTGCCGACCATGCGCGCCCCGATCGCCTCGGCCTTCGACGTCGTCTCGATGGACCTGGACGTCGGCACGCCACTGGACCTGGCCGGCTGGCGGCTGACCCCGCGCCGGGTGCACCACGCGGTGCCCTCGGCCGGGCTGCGGTTCGAGGCCGACGGTCGCACCGTGGCGTTCTCCTCCGACAGCGGCCCGTGCGCGGCGCTGATCGAGACCGCACGTGACGCCGACCTGTTCGTCTGCGAGTCCACCTACCTCGAGGCCGACGACGACGCCATCCACGGCCACGGCCACCTCACCCCGGAGCTGGCGGCCCAGGTCGCCACCGAGGCGGGTGCCGCGCACCTGCTGCTCACCCACTTCGCCGTCCCGGCCGAGGCGGAGGAGATGGGCCGGGTCGCGGCGCGCGTGTTCAACGGGCCGGTCACCGTGGCCCACGAGGGCCTGGTGCACGAGGTCTGAGCAGCGCCCCTCCCGCCGGGCCGTGCGGCTCGGCGGGAGGGGGCTCCGTCAGCGAGTGGGGTCGAGGGTGAGCTTGCCGGTGGTGCGGCGGGCGAGCAGGTCCTGGTGCGCCTCGCGGACGGCGGTCAGCGGGTACCGGCCGCCGCTGACCGGGCGCAGCGTGCCGGCGGCGACCAGCGCCAGCAGGTCGGTGATCGCGGCGTCGAGCATCTCCGGACGGCGGAAGCAGTGCGCCAGCCAGAACCCGGCGACGGTGCGGCTGGTGCCCATCAGCGCCTGCGGGTTGATCGGCTTGGGCGGCACCCGGCCCGCGGTGCCGTAGGCGGCGAGCCGGCCGAACGGGGCGAGCGCGGAGAGGGCGCCGTCGAAGACGGTGCCGCCGGTCATCTCCAGGACGACGTCGACCGGGCGGCCGCCGTTGGCCTCGCGCAGCGCGGCGGTGAAGGTCTTCGGGTCGTCGTCGGCGAGTGCCGGGTCGACGGTGGCGTCGGCGCCGAGTGACTCGGCGAGCGCGCGCTTCTCCGGGCTGGAGGCGGTGGCGATGACCCGGCCGGCCCCCCAGTGCTTGGCGAGCTGGACAGCCAGGGTGCCGACCCCGCCGGCGCCGGCGATCACCACCACGGACTCGCCGGGGGAGAGGTGGGTGGAGGTGCGCAGGAGGTGCCAGGCGGTGGCGCCCTGCAGCACGACGGCGAGGGCCTGCTCGTCGGTGACCTCGTCGGGCACCGGCCAGGTGAGCCGGGTGTTCGCTGCGACCTGCTGCGCGTAACCGCCGCCGGGCAGCAGCCCGACCACCCGCTGGCCGCCGCCGACCGGGGTGCCGACGAACTCCGCGCCCGGGACCAGCGGCAGCTCCTGCGGCGCGAGGTAGCTGTTCTCCGTCTGGTGGGTGTCGGCGTAGTTCACCCCCGACGAGGAGACGTCGTACAGCCGCTCGCCGTTCCCGGGGGTGGGGTCAGGCAGGTCGACGACGTCGAGGACCTCAGGGCCGCCGAAGCGGGTGATCTGCACGGCTCGCATGCACCTCAACTTAGGCGCATTGAGGACGAGGTCTGTGTTTCGCACGAAGCCGCCCCGTCGCCGAGGATGATCAGCGTTTGTGCTGCCTGGACACAAGCGGCGTGAGCCGACTAGGGCTCGGGCGCGAGGACGGGCCGACGCGAAGCCGCTGACCGGCGGTGCGCGCTGCGAACTCTCGATGAGAGCTCATTCGACTTGGGTTCAGCGCCCGGAGGAGGTCTTGTGTTCGGTCGATCACTGCGCCGCTCCACTGTCACAGCCTCGACGACCAACAGTAGGTCGATGGCCGGCTGCCGATGAAGGAACTCCTCGGCAGCGGGACGCGTACTACGAGCGGCAGAACGACTCCCGCTGGGAGGGCATGGGCCAGGGCGAGCGTGCCTGGAGCATGCTCCGAGACGGCCATTGGGTACCGCCGATCGATCGTTTGGGAGCAGCCGACCACGAGGCTGCCCTAGCAGGGCAGTACGTGCGTTCGCGCCCGGTGGTACCGGGCCTCAATTCGTGCCCGGTGGTACCGGGCCTCAGCCGAGACCAGGCGCCTGTGGTCGAGAAGGCCCGTCCGAGACCGCAGCTAGCCTGCTGCTGGCCGGGCGTCTCGAGATCGTGGCGCCGAGACACTGCCCCGGGGGATGCCCGATGCTGACGTTCAACGACCTGCTGTCTCTCGAGGGTGTCGATCCGGCGCAGGTCCGCCTGGTCCGGCACCAAGACAACCGGCTCAAGCCCGGACGGCTCTATGAGGCCTGGCGTAACGACCGACCCTCGTTCGACCGGTACCAGAGCGTCCAGCAGCGCGACGTGTTCGACGTGGGCGACCTGCTCGCCAGCTTCATCGTGACCGAGGCCCGGAAGACCGTGTTCGTCGGCCTGTACGAGGTCGCCGGTGTCCATCCCTGCCCGGCGGGCGCCGTCGACGCCCTGACCGGTGTGGACGTGTCTGGCTTCCACGGCTACGACCTGCGGCTGCTCGAGCAACTCGGCGACTACACCGACAAGGTCGTCATCGACTGGGGCGCTGGCACTCGGACCTGGGTTCAGCGAGCCGCCAACCAGCCCAAGCCGGTCCTGGAGATCACCGAGCAGTACGAACCCCGCTTCCCCGGGTTCCGCGAGTTCGTCCGACCGGTCGACGACATCCCCACCCTCCCGCACGGCTGGCAGCAGGTCCTGCGCGCCGTGAAGGGCGTGTACCTGCTGGTGGACGTCGAGTCCGGACAGCAGTACGTCGGCTCCGCGAAGGGGGCCGACAGCTTGCTCGGCCGCTGGCTGGAGTACGCGAACGGCGGTGACGGCGGCGACGTTCGCCTGAAGGCCGTCGCCCGCAGCGGCCGGCGTCGCTACCAGGTGTCAGTGCTGGAAGTCGTCGACGGCAACACCCCCGACGACACCATCGAGCAGATCGAGTCGTACTGGAAGTCCAAGCTGCTCACCCGGCGGTTCGGCCTCAACGCCAACTAGTCGTACTGATCGGCGAGCCGGCGTCACGTAGCCAGGCCGTCGTCATCCGAGCTGTGTTGCGCGACTCGCGGTGGTGCGTGTCGGCGAAGTTGACGCCGGCGGCGGAGACGTCGTAGACCTGCTGGCCGGGACCGGCCTCCGGCTCGGGGACGTCGACGACGTCCATGACCTCGGGCCCGCCGAAGCGGGTGATCTGCACTGCTCGCATGCCCTGAGGCTAGGACTTACCCGTCTTGGCCAGGGGCAGGGCCGAGGGCAGGGGCAGCGTCGGCCCGGTCACCGGCTCCGGACGCCTCCTCAGGAACCGAGTCCCGCTGCCCCTCCACGCGCCGGCGCGCGCGTACGAGGCGACAGTCCGGCCGAACGGGTGCTCCCAGGAGCTGGAGACCCGCTGTGAAGCTGACTCCTTCGCGAGTCGAGCAGCGCCTCGTCGTCCACTCCACCCCCTGGTGGCAGCGACGGGCGCGATGGGCGTCCCGGCTCGATCGTTCGGGACGTCCGATCGGGGACCTCAGGCCATCAGGCGGTCTGCGCCTCGCGGCGCGGGAGCACCCAGTCGGGCCGCACGTAGTGGCAGGTGTACCCGAAGGGGATCTTCTGCAGGTAGTCCTGGTGCTCCTCCTCGGCCTCCCAGAACGCTCCGGCCGGCTCGACCTCGGTGACGACCCTGCCCGGCCAGATGCCCGAGGCGTCGACGTCGGCGATGGTGTCGAGCGCGACGCGCTGCTGCTCGTCGCTGGTGTAGTAGATCGCCGAGCGGTAGCTGCGACCGATGTCGTTGCCCTGCCGGTCCTTCGTCGACGGGTCGTGGATCTGGAAGAAGAACTCCAGCAGGTCCCGGAACGAGATCACCTCGGGGTCGAAGACGATCTCGACGGCCTCGGCGTGGTCACCGTGGTTGCGGTACGTGGCGTTGGGGGTGTCACCTCCCGAGTAGCCGACGCGGGTGGACAGCACCCCCGGGCGCCTGCGCAGCAGCTCCTGGGCGCCCCAGAAGCAGCCGCCGGCGAGGATCGCGGTCTCAGTGGTCATGGCTCCTGCCTCTCTGCCGAGTACGCCGGGACAACACCGCGAGCGGTGCCGGTGCTTCCCCACGTCGGGGCGTCAGCGGGTGGTGACGGTTCGCCCAGCGCCGGACCCGCTCAGCCGGCTGATGGGCATGCCGCCGACGCGGACGGCCAGCGCGATCCGACGACCGCATGTCGGGATGACCTGCCGCGCACCGGGGCGAGCGTGCAGCGCGGCTCGTCAGCGGTGGAAGCCGACCACCCGCACCACACCGTCCCCGGTCCGGCCGTTGCACTGCGCGGCCGCCGCCTCGACCGCGGCCACGGTGGCGGCCGCGCGGGTGCACGGGAAGCCGTAGCGGGCCTGCACCCGGTCGCTCGCCTCGGTCATCGCCTGCCGGGTCAGCTCCACGAACACGGCCAGCGGGTACTCGGCGCCGGCGGTGAAGACGTCCTCCACCACCGTGGACGGCGAGTACAACGACTCCCGACTGCCGTCGGGCCACTCCACGTCCATCCGCACCTCGGGCACCCGTCCAGTCTGGTCGATCGGACAGGCGGTCCCAGGTGACTCGGGGCACCCCGGGCAACTGCGGCGAAACCCAAGGCGTGGACGGGCTCGATGTCGCAACGACATCTGTTTCCGGTCGTCACCACGGGGACACACGCCGGCACCAGCCTTCTCGCATGACGACGCGGGGCCCGGCCCGGGTGCACGACGGACACCGCCACCTCGGCGTGCTGCCTGCGCACCCGTTCTACGGCGGGCCGGCCGTCAACCCCGACACCACCGCCCGGGCCACGATCGACGAGCTCATCGCCGACCTCGACCGCGAGGGCACCGAGCGCGCGCTGGTCATCCCGAACTACGGCGTCCCGGACGTGACGGCGTCCTTCGCGCTCAACGAGCTGATCGTCGAGGCAGCGCAACGGGACGACCGCATCCGCGCCGGCATCTGGACCAGCCCCCGTCCCCAGGACGCCGAGCAGACCGCCGCGGCGCTCGCGCTGGCCAGGGAGGACGGCGTCACCGCGCTCAAGCTGTCGTTCCTGCTCGGCGGCCGGGTGGACGACGACGCCTGCCGCCCGCAGCTGGACGCGATCTTCGGTGCGGCCCGGGAGCTCGGGCTCGTGGTGCACGTGCACACCAGCCCGGGCGCGGCCAGCGACCTGGACCAGGTCGGCCAGCTGGTCGACCGGTACGCCGACGACGTCGCCGTCCACCTGGTGCACATGGGCGGTGGCATGAGCGGCCACATCAAGCTCATCGGCTCGCGCTTCTTCGCCTGGATCGCCGCCGGGAAGCGCGTCTACACCGACACCAGCTGGGCGATCGGCTTCGCCCCGCGCTGGCTGGCCGCCGAGATCGAGCGGCACGGGGTCGGCCACGACCGGGTGCTCTTCGCCTCCGACCAGCCCTGGGGCGACTTCGAGGGCGAGCACGCCCGGCTGCTCGCCGCGACCGCCGGCACCGAGCTCACCGACCGGGTCTTCCGCACCAACTTCGAGACCCTGCACGGCTTCTGAACGACCCGACACGAGGAGAGGCACCGAGATGACCACGACCCTGCCCGCCACCACCGGCACCCCGCTGATCAGCGACGCGGACCTCAAGGCCGCCCAGGACACCAGCCGCAGCGAGATCCCGCACCCCTCGCTGCCCAAGGGGAGCAACCTCTACGGCTCGACGAAGATCTTCCCCGACTACCAGGCCGGCGAGGGCGAGTCGTACTTCACCCTCGTGCACGGCATCGCGCACGAGTCGTCGGTGGCGTTCGTGGCCTGTCTGCAGGCGCTGCGTGCGCTGCGCAAGGGCTATGAGTCCGTCCTGTACTTCTACGGGCCCGGCGCGATGAACGCGATGGCCACCCGCGGGTTCCCGACCACCGGGGACTCCGGCTTCCCGGGTGAGCAGAACATCAACACGCAGATCGAGCGGTTCATCGAGGAGGGCGGCACGGTCTACGTCTGCCGCTTCGGCCTCTCGCTGCACGGTCTGCGCGAGGAGGACCTGATCGCCGGCTGCGTCCCCTGCCACCCGCTGGACGTGCAGGACGCGCTCATCCACTACGCCCGCAAGGGCGCCATCATCAACTCGACCTACAACCTCTGATCGCCCGGCCATGACCCAGGCTCCGGAGATCACGACCCCGGACCGGACGTCCACCCGGGTGGACGTCGCGATCCTCGGGATCCGGGTCGACGCCCCGGTCCGGCGACGGGCCGGGGCGGGCCCCAGCGACGACGGGCACGTGCTGCTCGGCGGGCACGGCGCCGCCCTGCCGCTGAACCCCGACTCGCCGTACTCGATCAGCGGCGGCCGGCTGCTGCTCGACGGCGCCGACCTGGGGCTGGCGGCGGAGGCGATCGAGCGGCCCCGCTTCTACGACCTCACCACCGCCGACGGCGTCCCCTACGAGAAGCTCGCCCGGCTGCACGGCCGGGACGTGCTGGCGACCACGGTGGTGCAGACCTGCATCCGCTACGCCGAGGCCGATCGCTGCCGGTTCTGCGCCGTCGAGGCCTCGCTCGCCGCGGGCTCGACCACCGCGGTGAAGACCCCGGCGCAGCTGGCCGAGGTCGCCGAGGCTGCGGTGCGGCTGGACGGCGTCCGGCAGATGGTGCTGACCACCGGGACGACGAACGGCCGGGATCGCGGCGCCCGGCACCTGTCCCGGTGCGTCCGCGCGGTCACCGCGGCGGTGCCCGGGCTGCCCGTCCAGGTCCAGTGCGAGCCGCCGGCCCCGGAGGACCTGGACGCCATCACCGAGCTCAAGGAGGCCGGGGCCACCGCGATCGGCATCCACGTCGAGTCGCTGGACGACGACGTCCGCCGCCGCTGGATGCCCGGCAAGGCCAGCGTGCCGATGAGCCAGTACGACGCCGCCTGGGACGAGGCGGTGCGCGTGTTCGGCCGCAACCGGGTGTCCACCTACCTGCTGGTGGGGCTGGGGGAGGACCCGGACGAGCTGGTGGACGGCGCGCTGCGGCTGGCCGAGCGGGGCGTCTACCCGTTCGTCGTCCCGTACCGACCGCTGGCCGGCACCCTGGCGATGGCCGACGGCGTCGGGGCGCCGGACCCGGAGCTGCTCGGCGACGTCACCAGCCGGGTGGCCGCCGGGCTGCGCCGGCTGGGCATGCGCGGCGCCGACCAGGGTGCCGGCTGCGCCGCGTGCGGTGCCTGCAGCGCGCTCTCGGCGGCCGGCGCATGAGCGTCCTCGACGACCGGGCGGGCGACGAGCGGGCGAGCCTGGAGCGCAGCGTGCTGCTGGTCGACTTCCGGACGGCGCC
Organism: Modestobacter sp. SYSU DS0511; assembly: GCF_054050755.1. Classification (NCBI taxonomy): domain Bacteria; kingdom Bacillati; phylum Actinomycetota; class Actinomycetes; order Geodermatophilales; family Geodermatophilaceae; genus Modestobacter; species Modestobacter sp. SYSU DS0511. The sequence goes on along the minus strand of NZ_JBJGZY010000010.1, from coordinate 88,759 downwards.
GCCCGCACCCACCTGGCACATCGAGGAGGCCGACGCCGCCGGCGTCGCCGACCACCGGGAGCTGCGGCACCGCGCGTTCGTCGACGCCCAGGGCCTGTTCGCCGGCAGCGACCTCGACGACGCGGACGACGACCCGCGCACCGTCGTCCTGGTCGCCCGGGACGCCGAGGGGACGGTGCTCGGCGGAGTCCGGCTCGGACCGGCCGACCCGGGGTCCCCGGACGTCGGGTGGTGGACCGGCTCCCGGCTGGTCGCCGCTCCCGGCACGCCGCCCGGTCTCGGCCCCGCGTTGGTGACCGCGGCCTGCGCCCGCGCCGAGGCGGCCGGGGTGCTGCGGTTCGACGCCACCGTGCAGGACCGCTACGCCCGGATGTTCACCCGGCTCGGCTGGCGAGCGACCGGCCGGTCGAGCATCGGCAGCCGGAGCCACACCACCATGACCTGGCCGATCGGCCGGCTGGCCGCCCTCGCGACGGCCACCAAGGCCCCGCTCGGCGGGCTGCTGCGGGGGCTGCACCTCGGCGGCGCCGGCTTCGTGGGGGACGACGGCGCCCCGGTGCCCGGCACCGACGTCGTCGCCGCCTGCGACGCGATCCTGCCCTCGATGGTCGAGCGCGACCCCGAGTGGGCCGGCTGGTGCGGCGTCCTGGTCAACGTCAACGACCTGTCCGCGATGGGCGCGGCTCCGCTGGGCCTGCTCGACGCGGTGGGCGCCCGGGATGCTTCCTTCGCCGCCAGGGTGCTCGCCGGGCTGAGGGCGGCCAGCCGCGCCTGGGGCGTGCCGGTGCTCGGCGGGCACACCCAGTTGGGCGTCCCGGCCGCGCTGTCGGTGACGGCGCTGGGGCGCACCGACCGGCCGGTGCCGGCGGCTGGCGGACGCCCCGGGCACGCCGTGTCGCTGACAACGGACATCGGCGGGGGCTGGCGGCGCGGGCACACCGGCCGGCAGTGGGACTCCACGTCGTCCCGCAGCACGGCCGAGCTGCAGCTGATGGGCTCGGTCGTCGCCCGCACCGCCCCGGCCGCCGCCAAGGACGTGAGCATGGCCGGCCTGGTCGGCACGCTCGGCATGCTCGCCGAGGCCAGCGGGTGCGGGGCGGTGCTGGACGTCGCCGTCGTCCCGCGGCCGTCGTCCGCGACCGTCGGCGACTGGTTCAGCTGCTTCCCAGGCACCGCCTTCGTCACCACCGACGTGCCCGGGGCGCCCGTCGCCGACGCCGGACCGGCCACCACGGCTGCCTGCGGGGAACTGGTCCCCGGCTCAGGCGTCCAGCTGCGCTGGCCCGACGGTTCCCTCACCCCCGCCCTGCCTGGCGCCGTGACCGGCCTGGGCCCCACTGCAGGAGGACACAAGTGACCACCGTCGCCGCGGTCGCGGCCCCCTTCGGCCGCGACCTCGAGGCCGGCTTCGCGCTCATCGCCGACCTCGTCGCCCGGGCCCGCGCCCGCGGCGTGCAACTGCTGGCCCTCCCCGAAGCGGCGCTCGGCGGCTACCTCGCCGACCTCAGCGGCACGGGGGCACCCGACCTGCCGCCCGCGCTGGACGTCGACGGCCCGGAGGTGGCCCGGCTGGCCGGGCTGGCCGGCGACATGGTCGTCACCGCCGGGTTCTGCGAGTCCGACGGCGCGCAGCGCTACAACACCGCGGTCGCCGTCACCGGGGACGGCATCCTGGGCGTGCACCGCAAGGTGCACCAGCCGCTGGGGGAGAACGCCTCCTACGCGGCCGGCGACGGGTTCCGCGCCTTCGACTCACCGATCGGCCGGATGGGCATGCTCATCTGCTACGACAAGGCCTTCCCCGAGGCCGCGCGCACGCTGGCGATGGACGGCGCCGAGGTGATCGCCTGCATGTCCGCCTGGCCGGGCTCGCGCACCAACGCCGCACCCGACCTGGCCGAGGACCGGTGGACCCGCCGGTTCGACCTGTTCGACTCCGCGCGGGCGCTGGAGAACCAGGTGGTGTGGCTGTCGGCCAACCAGTCCGGCACCTTCGGCAGCCTGCAGTTCGTCTGCAGCGCCAAGGTCGTCGGACCGGGCGGGGACGTGCTCGCCACCACCGGCGTGGACCCAGGCATGGCCGTCGCCGACGTCGACGTCCGGGAACTGCTGGACGGTGCCCGGCGGTCCATGGCCCACCTGCGTGACCGCCGTCCCGACGCCTACGGCGTGCTGGCGGGGGTGTGACCGTGACCCTCACCGAGGCCACCCTCGCTCCGGCTCGTGCGCTGCCCGCCCGGGTGCCGGTCGCCGTCGTCGGCGGCGGCCAGGCCGGCCTGTCGATCTCGTGGCACCTCGTCCAGCGTGGTGTCGAGCACGTCGTCCTGGAGCGCAGCACGATCGCGCACGAGTGGGAGGACGCCCGCTGGGACAGCTTCTGCCTGGTCACCCCGAACTGGCAGTGCCAGCTGCCCGGCTGGCCCTACCGGGGCGAGGACCCCGACGGGTTCATGGTCAGGGACGAGATCGTGGAGTACGTGCGGTCCTACGCGGCGAGCTTCTCGCCTCCGGTGCACGAGGGCGTCGCCGTCACCCGGCTCGCCCCGGCACCCGACGGCGGCTACACGCTCACCACCAGCGCCGGGGAGATCACCGCCGACCAGGTCGTGCTCGCCATCGGCGGCTACCACCTGCCCGTCGTCCCGCCCTACGCCATGGCGCTGCCCGAGCACCTCGTCCAGGTGCACTCCCAGGCGTACCGCAACCCCGGCCAGCTGCCGGACGGCGACGTGCTGGTCGTGGGCACCGGGCAGTCCGGCGCGCAGATCGCCGAGGACCTCCACCTGGCCGGCCGGCGGGTGCACCTCGCCGTCGGCAGCGCCCCGCGGATCGCCCGCCGGTACCGCGGCCGCGACATGGTCGAGTGGCTGCACGACATGGGTCACTACGACATGCCCGTCGAGCAGCACCGGGACGGCGAGGCCGCCCGGATGGGCACCAACCACTACGTCACCGGCCGCGATGGCGGGCGCGACATCGATCTGCGGCGGTTCGCGCTGGAGGGCATGCAGCTCTACGGCCCGCTGACCGGGGTGCGCGACGGGCGGTTCGCCTTCGCGCCCGAGCTGACCGCCAACCTGGACCGCGCCGACCGGGTCGACGACAACGCCAAGGACCTCGTCGACGCGCACATCGAGCGGACCGGTGTCCACGCCCCGGTCGAACCGCGCTACACGCCGGTGTGGGCGCCGGAGTCGGAGCCGGAGGCGCTGGACGTCGACCGGATCGCCGCCGTGGTCTGGGCCATCGGCTTCCGTGCCGACTGGAGCTGGGTGAAGGTGCCGGTGTTCGACGGCGCCGGCTACCCGACCCACGCGCGCGGCGTCACCGCGGCACCCGGCCTGTACGTGCTCGGGCTGCCCTGGCTGCACACCTGGGGGTCCGGGCGGTTCGCCGGTATCGCCCGGGACGCAGAGTTCCTGGCCGACCGGGTCACCGAGCTGTCCGCCGAAGGTGCGCCCACCGGGCTCGGGCGGACGCTCGCGGTGGCGGCCGCCTCGTCGGCGGCCCGCATGGCATGACCGTGCGCCCGTGAACGTCGCCGCGGTCTCTGCACACTTCGGCCGCGACCTGGAGCAGTGCATGTCCCGGATCGAGGCGATCATCGGGGCTGCCCGCACCCGGCAGGTCGACCTGCTGGTCTTCCCCGACGCCACGATCGGCGGGTACCTCGGCACCTTCGCCGACGTCGACCGGACCGGGCTGCCGCCGGCCCTGCCGGCCGACGCCCCGGAGCTGAAGCGGGTGTCGGCGATGGCCGGGGACATGGTGGTCTGCCTGGGCTACCGCGAGACGGACGATGACGGGCACTACAACGCGGCGGTCTGCCTGACCGGGGACGGCGTGCTCGGCCGGCACCGCAAGGTGCACCAGCCGGTGGGGGAGCAGCGGGCCTACCGGGCGGGCAGCACGTTCGGCACGTTCGACTCACCGGTCGGCCGGATGGGCATGCTCATCGACTACGACAAGACCTTCCCCGAGGCTGCGCGCACGCTGGCCGCCGGCGGGGCCCAGCTCATCGCCTGCCTGTCCGCGTGGCCGGCCAGCCTCACCAACCGGGCACCGCGGCTGGTGCAGGACCGGCAGTCCCGGCTGTTCGACCTCTACGACTGTGCGCGGGCCGCGGAGAACCAGGTGGTGTGGGTGTCGGCCAACCAGACCGGGTCGATGGGCCGGCTGCGGTTCCTCGGGCAGTCCAAGGTGGTCGGTCCCGGCGGTGACGTGCTGGCCCGCACCTGGGCCAAGGCCGGCCTGGCGCTGGCCGAGCTGGACCCGGCGGCCGAGGTCGACCGGGCCCGGCTGGTGCTGGCCCACCTGACCGAACGGCGACCGGAGGCCTACCGGTGAAGGTCGCGCTGCTCACCTACTCGACCAAGCCGCGTGGCGGTGTGGTGCACACCCTCGCCCTCGCCGAGGCGCTGGCCCGGGCCGGCGAGGAGGTCACCGTCTGGTCGCTCGGACGCGGCGGCGACGCCGCCTTCTTCCGGGCGGTGGACCCCGCGGTGACGCTGCGGTTGGTGCCGTTCCCCGACATGCCCGGTGAGGACGTCGGCGACCGCATCCTCCGCTCGATCCAGGTGCTCGGCAGCGCCTTCCGGGACGACGACTACGACGTGGTGCACGCTCAGGACTGCATCAGCGCCAACGCCGTCCCCGGCTGCGTACGCACCGTGCACCACCTGGACACCTTCACCACCCCGGCGCTGGCCGCCTGCCACGAGCGCGCGATCGTGGGTCCGCGGGCGCTGGTCTGCGTCTCGGCCGCGGTGGCCGCCGAGGTCGCCACCGGGTGGGGGCGGATCGCCACCGTCATCCCCAACGGCGTGGACGCGGCCCGGTTCGCCGCGGCCGCCGGCCCCGCGGGGGAGTCCGGCCGGCGGGCGTGGCGCGACCGGCTCGGCCGCTACGTGCTGGCCGTCGGGGGGATCGAGCCCCGCAAGGGCACCCTGGACCTGGTCGAGGCCATGGCCGCCGTCCAGGCCCGGCGGCCGGACCTGTCGCTCGTCGTCGCGGGCGGGGAGACGCTGTTCGACTACCGCGACTACCGGGCCGCCGTCGAGGGCCGCGCAGCGCAGCTCGGCGTGCGGCCGGTGGTGCTCGGCCCGGTGCCCGACGACGTGCTGCCGACCCTCGTGGCCGCCGCCGACGTGTTCGCCTTCCCGTCGACCAAGGAGGGCTTCGGTCTCGCCGCGATGGAGGCCCTTTCCGCCGGCGTCCCGGTGGTCACTCGCGACCTGCCGGTGCTGCGTGAGGTGTTCGGCGACGCGGCGACCTTCGCCGCCGACGCCGGGGAGCTCGGTGACGCGCTGCTGGCCGCGGCGGACCGGCCGGACCCAGCCCGCAGGACCGCCGGCAGGGAGCTCGCTTCGCGGCACACCTGGAGCGCGGCCGCGACGGCACACCGCCAGCTGTACCGCTCGCTGAGCTGAGCCGCCGGACGCCGGCCTCCCGTCAGCTCAGTTCAACGATTCCCGGTGGTGGGTGTCGGCGTAGTTCACCCCGGACGAGGAGACCTCGTACAGCTGCTCGCCGTCCCCGGGCGTGGGGTCGGGCAGGTCGACGACGTCGAGGACCTCGGGGCCGCCGAAGCGGGTGATCTGCACTGATCGCATGGCAGCGAGGCTAGAGCGACCCCGTTGACGACATCCTGGGTCCCGCCCCGGGCATGCGGTGCGGCAGGAGTTCGGGTGACACCTCGGGCCGGGTGGTGGCAGGGGCCGCGCGCTCCCGGGCGGCCTCGCCGCGCTGACCCGAGGGTGGTCATGGACCATGGTCGGTGGAACAGCGGCACGTGTCCGACGTGGTCGCGACGCCCGGACGGTGTGTTCGGGCAGGAACGGAGGACACACGAGGTGGGCTTCGAGCACGACGCACTGCTCTACGACTCTCCGGACGAGCTCGCCGCCGTCGCCGGCTCCTTCCTGTTGGAGGGCCTGGCCCTCGGTGAGGCGGCGGTCATCGCCGTCAGCGAGGAGAACACCGGGCTCGTCCGCGAGGCGGTGCGCAACGACCCACGGGTCGTCGTCCTGGAGCGGCGCGCCCTGTACCGGTCGCGCACGCCCACCGCCATCACGACGTTCCGCAAGGTGCCGACGGAGTACGCCGCCCCCGGTGCGCGGGCACGCGTGGTCGGCGAGGTCGACTTCGGCACCACCGTCGCCGACCGGCGGGAGTGGCAGCGCTACGAGTCGGTGATCAACCATGCGTTCGCGGGTCTGCCCCTGACCGGCCTGTGCGTGTTCGACACCCAGCGGCTGCCCCAGGAGGTCCTGGACACCGCCGTCCACACCCACCCCCACAGGCGCGGCTCCGACGGTCGGGTGAGCAACCCGGGGTTCATCGACCCGGCCCGGTACGTGACCACCCTGCCGGTGCCGGTCGAGCCGATGGAGTCGACCACGCCCGCCCTGGCCGTCGAGGACGTCAGCGACTTCATCGGGCTGCGGCACACCGTGCGCGACCGGCTGGCAGCAGTCGACGGGCCTGACGACCTCATCGAGGACTTCCTGCTCGCCGTCGACGAGATGGCGTCCAACGCCGTGCGCCACGGCCGCCCCCCGGTCGGCCTGCAGCTGTGGGTCGAGCCGGGCACGCTGGTGTGCACGATCCGGGACTCCGGACGCGGCTGGGACGACCCGTTCGCCGGGTACGGGCCGGCGCACGGGCAGGACCTCTCCCACGGCGGCATGGGCCTGTGGCTCGCCCGCCAGCTGTGCGACCATGTCGCAATCCGCCGCGACGAGGCGGGCAACAGTGTGCGGTTGACCACCCACTGGAGCTGAACCCCCGCCTGCCGAGAACCGCCCGTCGGGCGTGGACGTCGCTGCGGTGCGGCCGAACTCGAACTCGACCCGAGCGACGGCGTCGCGGTCGGGCGCCGTCCGGGAGGCCGGCGGCTCGGTACCATCGCCAGGCTCGCTCATCGGGACATCGGCTGTCGAGTCCCCGTCGCCAGGGGGACGTGTGACCGGCTCGCTGCCTGCGGGCACCTCGCTGCCGCCGCTGTCGGACCCGGCGTTCGAGCGGTTCGCCCGCCTGGTCCGCCGCCAGCTGGACGTACCGGTCGCCCTGGTCACCCTGGTGTCAGCCGACCAGCAGGTCTTCCCCGGCGCCGCCGGGCTGCCCGAGCCGTGGCAGACGACCCGCTGCACACCGTTGAGCCACTCCTTCTGCCAGCACGTGGTGCGCTCCGGCGCACCGCTGGTCATCACCGATGCCCGCACCGACCCGCTGGTCGCGGACAACCTGGCCATCCCGGACCTGCACGTCATCGCCTACGCCGGGGTGCCCCTCACCGACGCCGACGGTGCGGTGGTCGGGTCGCTGTGCGCCATCGACAGCCGGCCGCGGACCTGGACCGACGACGACCTGGCCGTGCTGACCGACCTGGCCGAGGCGTGCACCTCGCAGCTCCAGCTGCAGGCCGCGCAGCAGCGCGCCGAAGACGCAGCGGCCCACACGGAGCAGTTGCTGGGGCAGCAGGAGTTCGACCGGTCCCGCTGGATGCTGGCGCTGGACGCCGGGCAGGTGGGTACGTTCGACCTGGACCTGACCAGTGGTGAGCTGGTCGTCGACGACCGGCTGCTGGAGCTGTCGGGGATGGACCGGAGGTCCTTCAGCGGCCGCCCGGAGGACGTCTACGCGCACGTGCACCGGGACGACGTCACGGAGGTGGTGGCCCGTGTCCGGGGCGCCATCGAGTCCGGCGGCTCCTATGACGCGGAGTACCGCATCGTGTTCCCGGACGGATCCGCGCGGTGGGTCGCCGCCCGGGGCCAGGTGCTGGGCGGTGCGGGCGGCAGCGGCGCGCACCTCGTGGGCGTCGTCCACGACACCACGGCCCAGCGTGAGCCGTTGGGCCAGGCCGTGCAGGCGCTGGAGTCCATGGCCGTCGGGTTCATGGCGCTGGACTCCGGCTGGGTGATCACCCACCTCAACGCCGCGGCCGAGCGGATCACCGGCCGTCCGCGGGAGCTCCTGCTGGGTCGGACGCTGTGGGAGGCGTTCCCGGCGACCGTCGGCACGGAGTACGAAGCCCACTACCGGCGTGCCGCCTTCACCGGGGAACCGGTGTCCTTCGACGCCCACTACCCCGAACCGCTGGACGTCTGGGTCGAGGTGCGGGCGGTGCCCAACCCGACCGGGCTCGCGCTGCACTTCGTCGACATCACCGCCCGGGCACTGCTGCAGCAGCAGGCCGAGCGGGCCGCGGCGCGGCAGCACCTGCTGAGCCGGATCACCGAGGACCTGGTGGGCACCCTGGACGCCGACGAGGCCGCCGACCGGCTGGCCCAGCTGGCCGTGCCCGCGATCGCCGACTGGTGCGTCGTGACCCTGATCGACGACGACCAGGCCGCCGGCTCCCGTCGTGGCCTGCGACCGGCCGCCTGGCGGCACACCGACCCGGGCATGCAGGAGACCGTCGGTGCCTACGCCGAGTCCCGGCTGAGCTCGCTCGAGGACGACGCGCTCATCACCGAGGCCCTGCGCACCGGGCAGGTGCAGAGCGTGGACGCCGACGCCACCGCCCGGGTCCTGCCGATGTTCGTGCCCGGCCCGACCCGTGACCTGGTGGCGGCGCTCGCTCCGGACGCGGTGGTCGTGTTGCCGTTGCCGGGCCGGTCGGGGCCGGTCGGCCTGCTGTCCCTGGTGAACGGCCCGTCTCGTGGGCCGTTCACCCCCGAGGACCTGGTCACCGCCCGGCACGTCGCCGCCCGCTCGGGGCTGGTGCTGGACAGTTCCCGGCTGTACCGGCAGCAGCGGGGGCTGGCCGAGGGCCTCCAACGGTCGCTGCTCACCGCGCCGCCGGAACCGGACCACCTGCAGATCGTGGTCCGCTACGTGCCCGCTGCCCAGGCAGCCGAGGTGGGCGGTGACTGGTACGACGCGTTCATGCAACCCGGCGGCGCCACGCTGATGGTCATCGGCGACGTGGCCGGCCACGACGTCGCTGCCGCTGCGGCCATGGGACAGATCCGCAGCATCGTGCGGACCGTGGGGGCGCTCGACCACGACGGCCCGGCCGCGGTCCTGCGTCAGGTGGAGCAGGTGATGGAGACCCTGCAGTCGCCGATCCTGGCGACGACGGTGGTGGCGCGACTGGAACAGACCGAGGACGAGCGTGCCGCTGGGCTGACCCGGCTGCGCTGGTCCAACGCAGGGCACCCGCCGCCCATGGCGGTCATGCCGGACGGGACCGTCACCGTGCTCACCGCCGAGCGCGCCGACCTGCTGCTCGGGGTCGACGCCGCAGCGCCCCGCCGGGAGTGGGAGGCCACGCTGGACCGCGAGGCGGTCGTCGTCCTGTACACCGACGGGCTGGTGGAGCGCCGCGACCAGGACCTCGACCAGGGGCTGGCCCGCCTGCAGGCCACCCTGGCCGAGTTGGCCGGCCACGACGTCGACGAGCTGTGCGACGAACTGCTGGCCCGGATGCTGCCCGGCGCACCCGAGGACGACGTCGCCCTGGTGGCGGTCCGGTTGCACCCACAGGACCAGCCACGCCCGCCGGAGGCCGGACCGACCCGGGTGCCGCCCGGCTTCCCCGTCGACTGAGCACAGCGCCCGACGACGCCGCAGCTGGACGCGCAGATCAGCTACTGCCGTCCCCGGGGACGGAGTGGGGCAGGTGGAAGGGCCCAGCGGGAGAGGTCACGGCCGACCGACCATCGGAGCGGGGCTGGTCGTCGGTGATGGTGCTGGTCGCCGCCCAGCTGGCCAGGACCTCGAGGGTCTCCTCGGACGACGTCCCCGGCTCGGCGGTGTAGGTGGTCATCGAGAGCTCGCCGTGGTCCTCGGTCGGCACGGTGAACGAGTGGTGGACCGGGTCGAGCGTGCCGACCGCGGGGTGGCGGAACTGCTTGACGCCGGTGCTGTGGACGGCCGGGCGGCCGTCGAGGTGGCCCGGCGACTGCGCCCCGATGTCTGCCTGCTCGACATCCGCATGCCGGGCACGGACGGTCTCGAGGCCACCCGCCTGCTCACCGGGCCAGGCGTCGACGACCCGATCCCCGTCGTCGTGATCACCACCTTCGACCTGGATGAGTACGTGTACGCCGCGCTGCGCGCCGGAGCCCGGGGTTCCTGCTCAAGGACGCAGGTGCGGACCTGCTCTCCCAAGCCGTGCACGCCGCCGCTCGCGGCGACGCCCTGATCGCACCGAACGTGACCGCCCGGCTGCTCAGCGCCTTCGCCGGGGCCGGGCCCGCCGCGCCGCCGGTCCAGCCCATCGACCCGCTCACCGACCGGGAGGAGGAGGTCCTCGCCGCCGTCGCGGGAGGACGGTCGAACGACGAGATCGCCCGCGAGCTGCACATCACGCTCAGCACGGTCAAGACCCACGTCGCCAGCCTCATGACCAAGCTCGGCGCCCGGAACCGCGTGGAGATCGCCATCTGGGCCCACGAGACGCACCGCGTCCCGCGACGGCTCCCCGGCCACTAGCCGGCCGGAAGTACGACCGCCGGCTCCGACCGGAGCACGGTGCCGGAACCGGCCTTTCCGGCGATGACCGCGAGCCCCGACGTCTCGACGATTCGGTGCATGACCGCAGCAGCAGGCACGACATCCCGCCGACGGCAGCAGTGGCTGGTCCCTGCCGCGCTCATCGCACTGGCCCTCGTGCCGCTCGCGGCCGGCGGCGCCCGCCTCGTCGAGCTCACCGGCGGGGCGGCCGTCCTGCCGGAGGCGCCACGCTCCGCGGACGCGCCGACGTCCCTGGTGGTGCACATCGTCAGCGCCGCGGTCTTCACGGTCGTGGGCGCGTTCCAGTTCGTGCCCGGCACCGGCCGGGCCCGGCCGCGCTGGCACCGGACGACGGGCCGGCTGGCGGTCCCCGCCGGCCTCGTCGCCGCGCTGAGCGGGCTCTGGCTGGCCCTCGTGATCACCGAACTCGACGGCGGACTGCTGACCGCGTTCCGCTCGGCGGCGGGGATCGGCATGACCGGAGCCCTCGCGCTCGGCGTCGTGGCCGTCCTGGGCGGCGACATCCGACGGCACCGGGCCTGGATGCTGCGTGGCTACGCCCTCGGCCTCGGCGCGGGGACGCAGGTGTTCACCAACGCCTTCTGGCTCCTGGTCGCAGGCCCGCCCGGCGCGACCGCTGAGGCCCTCGTCATGGGCGCCGGCTGGGTGATCAACCTGGCGGTCGCCGAGTGGCTGATCCGCCGTCGGGCGGGCCGGGCCCGGACGGTCCTGCGGGCCCGTTCCCTCCAGAGCAGGACCGAGGAGGTCCGATCGTGAGGACACGTCGGCCCGCCGGGAGCGCTCGGGTCAGCTGCCCGCCCACCCGATGGGGCCACGTGCGGGACAGAGTGCCGCCTGGAGTCGGCGAGCCCGGCCGGGGAGCGGGGCTCCGCGATGAGGCCTCCGACCACCCGGAGCGGCCGATGGCCAGCGGGTATGGGACAGCACGGGACGAGCGGGATGCGCAGGTCAGTCGCGCGACAGCCAGTGGTGGATGTCGGCGTAGTTGACGCCGGCGGAGGGCACCTCGTAGGACTGCTGACCCTCGCCGGGGGGGGCGGGGAGGTCGATGACGTCCATCACCTCGGGCCCACCGAAGCGAGTGATCTGCACGGCTCGCATGGTGGTGGGGCCAGGGCGTGACGTGGCAGCCCAGGCTCGGCGGCGTCGGTGGTCGCGCAAGGAGAGCCACAGTGCCCCTGGTGGTCGTCGGCCGCGGTTCCTCGTCAGGGATCCGTAGCCTGGAGACGTGCGCCTGACGACCCGGGACCGCAGGCCGCGGTTCGTTCGCCTGCCGGACCGGGCGCGGAAGGCGATCTCCGGTTCCGGGCCGCCGACGGAGCCCTTCGCGCTGCGCTCCCGGCCCAGCCCGGTCGATGCGACCACCGCGCGGGCGGCGCTCGGTCTGGCCCTCCGCATCGGGGAGTCGATGATGGCGGTCGGGGCCTCCGCAGCCGACGTCACCGCCACGCTGCTGCGGGTGGCGGCGGCCTACGGGTTGAGCAACTGCCAGGTCGACCTCACCTTCACCTCGCTGACGGTCAGCTACGACCCGGACGACGTCCCACCGCTGATGCTGATGCGCATCGTGCGCCCGCGGGGGTTGGACTACACCCGGCTCCAGGGGATCGCCGACCTCGCGGGAGCGATCGCGGCCGAGGGCCTGCTCATCGAGGACGCGCAACGTCGGCTGGACGACGTCCTGTCCGCGCCGCACCCCTACCGCCGGCGGATCCACGCACTCGGCTGGTCGGGCATGGCGGGCTGCGTCGCCTTCCTGCTCGGTGGCGGCTGGCTGGTGGCCCTGGTCGCGGCGCTGACCACGGCCGCGATCGAGCTGGTCATCCGAGTGCTGGACCGGCACGGGCTCCCGATGTTCTTCCAGCAGGCAGCCGGCGCCGCGGTGGCCACGGGGTCGGCCGTCCTCCTCGTCGTCGGGGACGTCCAGGTCCGCAGCTCGCTGGTCGTCGCCGCGGGGATCGTGGTGCTCCTGGCGGGGCTCTCCTTCGTGAGCGCCGCGGAGGACGCGATCAACGGGTTCCCGGTCACCGCCGTTGCGCGGGCCTTCCAGGTGCTGACGTTCACGACCGGCATCGTCGTCGGCATCGCCGCCGTGCTGGACCTGGCGCAGCGGGCGCAGGTCCCGCTGCGCGTGGTCGACCCGGCGACGTTCACCGTGCCGTTCGTCGTGGCGCTGGTCGCGGCGTCCGGGATGGCCGGGTTCTGGGCGCTGGCGTCGCACGCCCGCCCGCAGGCCGTCGGGGTCGCCACGGTGGCCGGTGCGCTGGCGTGGACGACGTCGTCGGCGGCCGGCTCGCTGGGTGCCGGTCCAGCGGTGGCGAGCGCGGCAGCGGCCGTGGTCGTCGGTTTCTGCGGGGAGGCGCTGACCGATCGGCTGCGGATCCCTCCGCTGCTCGTCGTGATCTGCGGGATCGTCCCGCTGCTGCCCGGACTCGCCATCTACCGGGGCCTCTTCGCGATCGTCGTGGAGGCGGACGTCCGGAGCGGGGTCAACGAGCTCGTGGGCGCGGCGGCGATCGGGCTGGCTCTGGCCGCCGGCGTGGTGCTGGGCAGGTACGTCGGCCGGCCGGTGGGCGGCCGGCTCGACCGGTTCGACCGACGGGTACGACGCCGGGCGACCAGCGCCAACTGAGGTCTCGCCGCTGATCGGGGGCGCCACCGCTCGGACCATGGACCCGCACGGCCGACGGGCCAGGGCCCGGAGCGGTGGAACGCGTTGCGGCCCCTGGGTGGTCACCGCCAGGTCGGTCCAGCGTGGAGCCGACCCCGGCGAGCGGTCCCGGTGCACTGGGAGCCTGGAATCCGCTGGCGATGGCGCGGACGCGCAGGTCCGGCTCGGCCGCCGGATCGGTCGGCACCAGCGGGGCCCCGGGGGTCGCCCCGACCGCACCGGCGAGTCGGCGTTCACGAGCTGCGCGGGCACCGTGCTCCGGCGGGCCACGGATCGGCCGGCCGGTGGATGCCGCATGATGACACCTCGGGTTGCGCGCAACGGTCCGCGTACTCACTCAACGTAGCGATCGGGGGCGGCCAGGTGAGCGTGGACGACATCGACATCGACATCGACCGCGTCACCGTCGAGGACTTCGCCGCGGTCTTCGCGGCGCTGCCCACCGCCTACCTCGTCATGTCCCCGGACCTGAGGATCGTGGAGGCGAACCCGGCGTACCTGCAGCTGCTCGGGCGCACCCGAGAGGAGCTGATCGGCCGGTACGTCTTCGCCGCGTTCCCGCCCGCGCCGGAGTCGCTGGACCTCGACGGCGTCAACCCGCTGCAGACCTCCTTCGAGCGCGCCCGCGACACCGGCCTGCCCGACCACATGCCGCTGTTCCGGTACCAGGTGCTCGACCAGGAGACCGGCCGCCCGGTCCCGCGGGCCTGGTCGCTGATCAGCGCGCCCGTCGTCGACGAGGCCGGTCGCACCCAGCTGGTGCTGCAGCGGGTGGAGGACGTGTCGGAGTACCTCGCGGAACGGGAGCGGCTCGCCGAGAGCCGGGAGGACGGCAGCTGGGCGCGGCTGGACGGGCTGGAGGCCGACCTGTTCGCCCGCACGCAGGAGCTGCGGGCCGTGCTCGCCTCCCGCGAGTCGGCGACCCGCCGGCTGGCCGCCATGGCGCAGGTGGTGCTCCAGCTGACCGACGCCGAGACCGTCGCGGACGTCACCGACATCCTCGCCGGGGCCGGCCTCGCCGCCATCGGCGCGGACGGCGGCGCGATCGCCCTGCGCGACGACGACTCCGGGGTCCTGCACGTGACCATGACCCCGTCGCTGGGATCGGGCGCGCAACGGCGGTTCGGCACCATCGACCTGGACAGCCGGCTGCCCGCCGCGTGGGCGGCCCGCACCGGGGAGACCGTGGTCTACGAGAGCCAGGCCGAGGCCGAGGCCTGGTCACCGGAGATGCGGGAGGTGTTCGAGCAGTCCGGGCAGCGGTCCTGGATCGCCGTCCCGCTGTCCGCGCGGGGCCGGCTGCTGGGGTCGCTGCTGGCCGGCTGGACGGTGGAGCGCGCGATCTCACCCGACGAGGTCGACCGGGTGCAGGCCTTCGCCGCGCAGTCCGCGCAGGCCCTGGAGCGGTTGCAGGCCCTGACCGAGGAGCGCCGTTCCGCGGAGCGCAGCCGGCAGCTGGCCGAGGAGCTGCAGCACAGCATGCTCACCGAGCCCTTCCACCCCGAGCACTGCCAGATCGCGGTCCGCTACCTGCCGGCCACCGGCACCGCTCAGGTCGGTGGTGACTGGTACGACGCGTTCCCGAGCGCCGAGGGTGGCGTGGACCTGGTCATCGGCGACGTCGTCGGCCACGACACCGGTGCCGCGGCGACCATGGGACAGCTGCGCAGCCTGCTGCGGGGCATCGCCGTCGCCGGCGGCTCGAGCCCGGCGCAGGTGCTGGACGCCCTGGACACGGCGATCACCCAGCTGTCCCTGGACACCTACGCCACCGTCGGGATGGGCCGGCTGGAGCAGCCCGCCGCGGAGGCGACCCGTGGGATCACCCGGCTCCGGTGGGCGAGTGCCGGCCACCCGGCCCCGGTGGTCCTCGACGCGCACGGCGGGCTCGTCGACGTCCCCGAGGCCCCCGGCCGGCTGATGCTGGGGGTGGACACCGCCAGCGCCCGGGGGGAGACCACCGTGGAGCTGCCCCCCGGTGCCACGGTGCTGCTGTACACCGACGGTCTGGTCGAACGGTCCGGCAGCGACCTGGACGTCGGCGTCGGCAGGCTGCACCGGCTGGCGACCGAGCTGGCGCACCTGCCGCTGGAGGAGCTCTGCGACCAGCTCCTCGAGCGGCTGGTCGAGGGGCACCCGGCCGACGACGTCGCCCTGGTCGCCGTCCGGCTGAACCGCCAGGACGGCGGGGACCTCGCCGCCGACCCCGTCGACCACCGGGTCCCAGCAGCCGGCGCGACCCCGACCGTCCCCAGCCGGACCCCGGCCGAGTACGCCGAGGCCTACGCCTCCTGGCACGCCGACAGCCCCGTCCCGGAGGCACCCGAGACCCGGCTGTCGCTCCAGCTGGGGTCGTTGCGCGGCCTGAGCGTCGTGCGCCGGCAGGTGCGGCAGTTCCTGCTGGCCTCGCTGGGCGTCGGGCGGGAGGAGCAGGTGCTCCCGGACGTCGAGGACGCCGTCGAGCGGGCCGTCCTGGTGATCGACGAGCTCACGTCCAACGCGCTGCGCCACGGGTCCCCACCGTCGATCCTGCACGTCGGCGACGACGAGGGACGGTGGATCGTCATCGTCACCGACGGCGCCCCCGACCGGCCACCCACACCGGCCCGGGGACGCCCCGCCGGGCAGGGCGGCTACGGCCTCTACGTGATCGCCGACCTCACCGCCGAGCACGGCGTGCACTACCAGGCCGACCGCAAGCTCGTCTGGGCCTCCCTCCGCAAGCCCACCTGAGCGTGCGGGTCGCGCGGGTGTGCGTCCCGTCTCAGCGGGTCAGGGTCTCCTCGAGTGCCCGGGCGTCCGTCTCCGACAGGCCCACGCCGATCTCGTCGCGCAACGCGGCCACCGCCCGCGCCGGGGACAGCCGCTCCTCCTCGGCGCTGCCGTCCGGCCACTCCACCCGCCGGACGGTCCCGCGCAGCCGGACGAACGAGTCGTCGTCCTTGCGGATGGCCACCAGTCGCCCGACGAAGGGCGAGGACGGGTGGGTCGCGGTGAAGTGGTTGGCCATCAGGACGTCCGAGGCGTGCACCGGCTCGTCGACCAGGCGGTAGAGGGCAGTGGCCGTGTCCCGGGACTGCGGCTCGACCTGCTGCTCGACCTGCTGCTCGACCTGCTGCTCGACCTGCCAGGTGTTCTCCGGTCCGCCGGTCATCCGGTACCGCCAGCCGCCCTGCCGGTGCCAGCCGGCGTCGCCCCAGGGCAGCGGTTCGAGCAGGGCGTTGCCGAACCCGACGTCGGCCAGCCAGTCACCGTCCTCGCTGCGCACGTGCAGCGCCATGTGCGTGCGCGGCCGGGGGCGGACCCGGTCCCCGCCGACGCGGGCCAGCAGCCGCTGGACGCCGAAGCCGGCCTCTTCGAGGACGGCGGCGAAGAGGGTGGCGTGCTCGTAGCAGTAGCCGCCCCGGCGACCGTGCACCAGCTTCGCCTGGACGCCGTCGAGGTCGACCGCCACGGACCGGCCGAGGACCACGTCGACGTTCTCGAAGGGGATGGTCGCCACGTGTGCGCGGTGCAGGGCGTGCAGCGTGGCGCCGGTCGCCGCAACCGGTCCCGGGTGGCCGATCCGGTCCAGGTAGGCGGTCAGGTCCAGCTGACCGGTGGCCCATTCCGGGTGCCGGCTCGGTCGGCGCGCGTCGGACATCGGCTGTCCCGTCCTCCTGTCCCGGCGGGCCTGCAGCCCGAAGCGGTCGGCCGACGCTACCCGGGGGCGGGGCAGTCCGGGCCGACCGGCGTTGCCGTGCCGCCCGTGACGGAAGGGGGACCTGCAGCGGTCCGGTTGCGTCGGCCGCGGGGAACCCGGCCGGTCGCTCGACGTCCACGCTCGACGGCGTCGGGGGACGGGAGTTCAGTCGCCGTTCACCTTCTCGTGCGCCGCAGTTCCCCGCCCTCCGGAATGGCCGGAGCCGAACAGAACCGGGCAGTTCCGGCACCGAGTCCGGGGGTGTGAGCAGGCGTTTCGGTTCATCCGGAGGTCGCAGGAATCGACTCGACAAATCCGACCCGGGAATGACGCGTATCGCCGTCCGTGACCGCTACGGTCTGCCGCAACTGCCTCCCAGGGAGACCCCATGCGCATCCGCCGTACCCCCGTCGTCCTGTCCGCCCTCACCGCCGGGGTCCTGCTCCTGACCGGTTGCTCGGGCTCCGACGACGCTCCCGACGACTCGGCGAGCGAGGTGGAGATCGGCCCGCTGGGCGAGTACATGAACGCCGTCTACGGCGGAGACCTCTCCCCCGAGGAGCAGGAGCGGCAGTTCGCCGAGCAGCAGGAGAAGCAGGAGGAGCTCGTCGCCCAGTGCATGCAGGAGCAGGGCTTCGAGTACACGCCCGACAACCAGTCGATGACGTTCTCCAGCGGCGACGGGACCGAGTGGGAACCCGACGACCGGGAGTGGGTCGGGCAGTACGGGTACGGCGCGGTGAAGTCCCCGTTCAGCGAGGAACCGGTGCCGGCGGAGGAGGAGTGGGTCGACCCCAACGGCGACTACGTCGCCAGCCTCTCGGAGTCCGAGCAGGCCGCCTTCTACGAGGCGCTCTACGGGCCGCAGCCGACCGAGGAGGAGATGAACGAGGAGGTCTCCTACGAGTACGACTGGAAGACCGCCGGGTGCCAGGGGGCCGCGCAGCACGAGGTCGCCGGTGAGGACGTGTCCCAGTCGGAGGAGTTCAAGCCCCTCTTCGACGCGCTCAACGAGTTCTACGAGGGCATGGCGTCCTGGCCGGGCATCGCCGAGCTGGACGCCGAGTGGGCGGCCTGCATGGACGCCGCCGGCCACGGCGGCTACGCGACCCAGACCGACGCGCAGAACTCGCTCTACGAGGACCTCAACGAGATCTACGAGAGCACGGCGCCCACGGAGGACGGCGAGTTCGCCGGCGAGCCCGACCAGGCCGCGCTCGACGCCCTCGCGAAGCGCGAGGTGGAGCTGGCCCTGGCGGACCTGGAGTGCCGCGAGGAGACCGACTACCGCGACCGTGCCGCCGACGTCAACCGCGAGGCCGAGCAGCAGTTCGTCGACGACCACAAGAGCGAGCTGGAGGCCATGAAGGCCGCCGCCGAGCAGAACTGACGTGGTCGCACGGAAGCCCGCGGGCCAGCACGTCGGCAGCGGCGACGTCGGCAGTACGGACGTCATCGGCTGGGACGACGGGGGCCGGGACGACGGGGCGCCGGACGAGGTGGGCGCAGCGGAACCGGCCGCGGCCGGCGGACCCCGCTGGCGACGCCTGGCCTGGCCGGCGTACCTCCAGCGCAACCGCCCGCTGTGGCTCACCGCCGCGGTGGCGGTGGTGGCCCTGGTCGCCGGGCTGGTGGTCGGCCGGTTCGTGGTCGCACCCGACCCTGCGGGGGCGCAGGCGCCCGACCCCGGGCTGGTCACCGTGCCGGTCGCCTTCGGGGCGCTGAGCAACGACGTGACCATCCGGGGCGAGGTCGCGTACGCCGACTCCCTCGAGGTCACCCTGGACACCTCCGCCATCTCCGGGCCGGCGGTGGTCACCGGTCAGGTGCCGGAGGTCGGTTCGGAGCTGGGCCCGCTGGGTGTCGCCCTGGAGGTCGCCGGCCGCCCGGTCGTCGTGCTGCCCGGCGAGCTGCCGGCCTACCGGGCGCTGCGCGTCGGGGTGTCGGGGCCCGACGTGGTCCAGTTCAAGGAGGCCATGCGCGCGGTCGGCATCGACGCCGGCGACCCCGCCGACGACGTGTTCGACCAGACCGCCGCCTCCGCCGTGACGGCGATGTACGCCCAGGCCGGGTACCCGGCGCCGGCCGCCGAGGAGGGCGCCGCCGACGGGGTGCGCGCCGCGCAGGAGGCCGTCCGGGCCGCGGAGCAGGCGGTGGCCGCCGCCGAGGGTGACCTCGCCCGCGCCCGGGGTGGGCCCTCGGCCGTCGAGATGCGGGAGGCCGACAACGCCGTCGCCAGCGCCCAGCGGGCCCTGGACGCCGCCTTGGCCACCAGCCCGGACGACGCCGTGGTCGTCGGCGACCTGCGCGACACCCTCGCCCTGGCCCAGCTGCGGCGCCGGGAGCTGGACGCGGCCCCGGACACCGACCCGGAGCGCGCCCAGCTGGGCGCCGCGCAGGAACAGCTCGCCCAGGCCCGCGGCGACCTCACCGGGGCCCGGGAGGCCGTGCTGCCGTCGCTGCCGGCCGGCGAGGTCCTGTACCTCACCGGGCTGCCCCGGCGGGTCGACGCCGTGGCGGCCCGGCGCGGGTCGGTGCTCGACGGCCCGGCCATGACCGTCTCGGGGGCGACGCTGGCGCTGTCCGGGACGGTGGCCGCCGCGGACGCCCGGCTGCTCACCGCCGGGATGCCGGCCACCTTCGAGCTGCCCGACGGTGGAGAGCACGCCGCGTCGATCGCCGAGGTCGTTCCGGGGGAGGGCGACGACGCGCGCTGGACCGTGCGGCTGGAACCGGATCCGCTCACCCCCGAGCAGGTCACGCAGCTGCAGGGCGCCAACGTGCGGGTCGGCATCCCGGTCGGCGCCACGGAGGGCGAGGTCCTCTCGGTGCCGCTGGCGGCGCTGACCGCGGGGCCGGGCGGGGAGTCCCGGGTCCAGGTGGTCGACGGCGACCCGCGCGACGGCGACCGGGCCGAGACCCGCCTGGTGGTGGTGGAGACCGGCCTGGCCGCCGACGGCGCGGTCGAGGTCCGGCCCGTGGACGACGACCTCGGCGAGGGCGACCTGGTGGTGGTCGGCCGATGACGGCGGCGCCGCCCACCGAACCGCTCGCGGCCGTCACCTCGGGGACGGCTCGGGTCCCGGCCATCGAGCTGCGCGACGTCACCCGGTCCTTCCCCGGGCCGCCGGAGGTGCAGGCGCTCAAGGGCGTCAGCGTCTCCGTCGCCGACGGCGAGTACGTCTCGATCATCGGGCCCAGTGGTTCGGGCAAGTCCACGATGCTCAACATCCTCGGCCTGCTGGACCGGCCCACCGTGGGGGAGTACCGCCTGGGCGGGGTGCTGACCAGCGCGCTCGCGGACGACGAACGAGCTGCCGTCCGTGCCCGCCAGCTCGGCTTCGTCTTCCAGGCCTTCCACCTCATGTCGCGGCGCACCGTGCTGGAGAACGTGCTGCTCCCCATGCTCTACAACGGCACCCCCCGCGCCGAGCGGGAACCGCGGGCCCGCGAGGCGCTGGACCGGGTGGGGCTGAACCACCGGGTCGGCTTCCTGCCCGGCACCCTCTCCGGCGGCGAGCGCCAGCGGGTGGCCGTGGCCCGCGCGGTGGCCTCCCGGCCGCGCGTGCTGCTGGCCGACGAACCGACCGGCAACCTGGACCAGGCGACGTCCGCGGAGATCATGGTGCTCTTCGAGGAGCTGCACGCCGACGGGCTCACCCTCGTCGTCATCACCCACGACGGAGCCGTCGCCCGGCGCGCCGAGCGGCGCATCCGGCTCGCCGACGGCCGCGTGAGCGAGGTCGGATGACCGACGGGGGGACGCCGCCGTCCGGCACCCGCGGACGGCGATGGTCGCGGCGCCGGTCCCGGCTGCGCGTTCCGACTCAGTTGCGCCGGTCCCGGAGCGCGGTTCCGACGCCGGGCGTACGGCCGGTCGACCCGGCCGACCGGTTCCGCTTCTCCGACCTCCTCGGCGAGGCGACCGCCGACATCGGCTCCCGTCCCGGGCGCCTGGTGACGACGATCGTCGGCACCGTGCTGGGCATCGCCGCGCTGATCGCCACCATCGGCTTCGCCCAGACCGCTGCCGGCCAGATCGCCCGGCAGTTCGACCGGACCGCCGCCACCCAGCTCGTCGTCACCCCGGCCACCGCGGACACCCGCGGCGGCGCGACCGTCGCCACCGGCGCCCTGCCCTGGGACGCCGTTCCCCGCCTGGAACGGCTGGCCGGCATCGAGGCGGCGGCGCTGCTGGCGGAGGTGCCGTTGCCCCGCGCGGTCATCGCGGCGGTGCCGGTGAACGACCCGTCGCAACCGCCCACGGCGGCACCACCGGTCTACGCGGCCTCCGCCGAGCTGCTGGACACCGTCGGTGGGCACCTGGCCACCGGCCGGTTCCTCGACGCCGGCCACGACGCCCGCGCCGACCGGGTGGTGGTGCTCGGCGCCCGGGCGGCGGACCGGCTGGGCGTCCAGCGGGTCGACACCCAGCCCTCGATCTTCATCGACGGCATCGCCTACGCCGTCCTGGGGATCGTCGACTCGACCGACGTCCGCGCCGAGCTGCTCAACGCGGTGCTGCTGCCCACCGGCACGGCGCGGGCCGACTTCGGCCTGCGCGCCCCCGGCGACGCGCAGGCCCGCATCGCGATCGGCGCCGGACCGCAGCTGCGCACCCAGGCCGCGCTCGCCCTGGCCCCCGACGACCCAGAGAGCCTCGAGGTCAACGCCCCCCGCGGTCGCTCCGACCTGGGGCAGGACGTGCAGGCCGACGTGAACGGCGTCTTCGTCATCCTCTCGGTCATCGTGCTGCTCGCCGGCGGGGTCGGGATCGCCAACGTGACGATGCTGTCGGTGATGGAGCGCGTCGGCGAGATCGGGCTCCGCCGCGCCATCGGCGCCACCCGGCGGCAGATCGCTGGCCAGTTCGTCGCCGAGTCCGTGGTCATCGGCCTGCTGGGCGGTCTCATCGGGGCCTCGCTCGGCGTCTTCGCCGTCATCGGCATCTCCGTCGTCCGGGACTGGACCCCGGTCATCGACCCCTGGATCGCCGTCGGCGGCGCCCTGCTCGGGGCCGTCCTCGGGCTGGTCGCCGGCGGCCTCCCTGCCCGTCGCGCAGCAGCCATCGAGCCGGTCGACGCCCTGCGCGGAGGCACCTGACCGCACCCCGGGTCGCCCCCGGTGGCGCTCAGTCCTCGATCATGTCCTGGCCCTCCGCCCGCAGCTGCGCCAGGTGCTCGAGCATCCGCTGCAGCACCTCCGGGTCGTGCCCCTGCCAGTCGTCCACCTCGCGGAGGACGCGCAGGGGGTGGCGGGTGCGGTAGGACTGCGTCGGGTTGCCCGGGAACCGCTTGTCGGTCACGTTCGGGTCGTCCTCGAACGGGCCCAGCGGCTCGACGGCGTAGACGCGCCCGCGCTCGCCGCTCCCGGCGAGGGCGGCGGCCAGCTCGGCCCCCCAGACGGCCGTGTCCACGAGCGCGGTGAAGTAGACGTGGTTCGACACCCGGCCGGCGTGGAAGTTCGACCCGCGGCCGGGGACCAGCTCGTCGCCCACCGCCAGGGCCGCCTTCGTCCCGTGGAAGAACGGGCCGACGACGTGCCCGCAGTGGTCGTAGGTCACCGGCTCGTGGCCGCCGCTGCTCTCGCCCATGGCCGGCTCCTCCGCACGTCCGGTCGATGTCCTCCGGCGCCCGCCGCAGGAGCTCCGAGCCTCGCACGCCGGTGCCGTGGCCGTCCCGGTCCTCGGCGCTCGACCTTGACGCAGGGTCAGGGCGCGACGCTGCTGCCATGACCACGACACCAGCCATCGAGATCGCCGGGCTCACCAAGAACTACGGCGACTCCACGGTGCTCCGGGGCGTCGACCTGAGCATCCCCGCGGGCACCGTCCCCGCCCTCCTCGGCTCCAACGGCGCAGGCAAGACCACGACCGTGCGGATCCTCTCCACGCTGCTGCGGGCCGACGGCGGAACGGTCGCCGTCAACGGGTTCGACGTCGCGACCCAGCCCGCGCAGGTGCGGGCGTCGATCAGCCTCACCGGGCAGTTCGCCGCCGTCGACGACATCCTCACCGGCCGGGAGGACCTCGTGCTCGTCGCCCACCTACCCGCTGGTCTTCCTGCCGTTCATCTCCTCGGCGTTCTTGCCGACGTCGGGCACGCCCGGCCCGGTGCGCTGGTTCGCCGAGCACAAGCTGGTCACCCCGATCGTGAACACCCTGCGGGGGCTGTTCGCCGAGCAACCGGTCGGCGACGACGGCTGGACCGCCCTCGCCTGATGCGTCGGCCTGCTCCTTGTGGCCTACGTGCTCGCGATGCGCACCTACCGCCGGAAGATCGGCTGAGCACGACGACGAGGGGAGGCGGCGGCACCGTGCTGACCATCAGCCAGCTCGCGTCCTACGCCGGCGTGACGGTGCGCGCGGTGCGGCACCACCACGCCACCGGGCTGCTGCCCGAGCCCGAACGCGACTCCTCCGGGTACCGGCGCTACGACGCCGCAGCCGTCGTCGAGCTCATCCGGATCTGCACCCTCGCCGAGGCGGGCGTGCCGCTGAGACGGGTCCGTGAGCTGCTCGCTGCGGGGGAGGGGAGTTCGCGGCGGCAGTGGCCGACGTCGACCGCCGGCTGCGCGCCGAGATCCGCGACCGCCAACGGCACCGGGCACGGATCGCGCAGCTCGCGGCCGGGGAGAGCCTGGTGCTGCCACCGGTGGCGGTCGCCTATCTCGACCGGATGCGCGAGCTCGGCTTCCCGGAGCGGCTGGAACAGATCGAGCGCGACAGCTGGATCCTGATCGCGGCCCGGATGCCCGAGCAGGTGCCGGGCATGATGGCGGTCAAGCACGCGCAGATCGACCACCCGACGCTGCGCCGGCTGTTCCGGCTGTTGGAGCAGCGCGGCTGGACCGGCTGGACCAACATCCGCCGCGCCGGCCCGGGAGGCTGACCCGGGCGCGCCGCACGTCAGCGGTGACCGGCCGGCCGGCGGGGCAGACTGTGGCCGTGGGGGAGCGAGTGATGCGATCGTCGGGAGCAACCGGGCGCCCCGCTGTCACCACGCCGCGCGAGCTGGCTGCCGTCGCCCAGCGGTTGTTCGTCGAGGTCGGGTTCGAGGACACGAGCATCGACGACATCGCGCGTGCTGCCGGGATCGGCCGGCGCACCTTCTTCCGCTACTTCGAGAGCAAGGCCGACGTGCTCTTCGTCGAGTCCCCGGCCGAGCTGGCCCGGCTCCAGCAGGGGCTCGCCGCCGCGGACCCCGCCGAGCCCTGCCCGGCCGTGGTGACCCGCGCCGTCCTGGCGGCGCTGGAGCACCCACCGCAGGACCGGGAGTGGGCGCTGCAGCGCGCCCAGCTGATCCTCGGCGTCCCCGCGCTCGCCGCGCACACCGCGGTGGTGCTGTCCCAGTGGTGTCGGGCGGTGACCGAGTTCGCCCGGACGCGCCCGTGCGAGGACCCCTATTACGCGGAGGCCCTGGGGCACGCGGTGGTGGCCGCGACCGTCGCGGCGCACGCGCACTGGACCGCCCGCCCGGAGACCGAGCTCGCCGACGCGCTCCTCGGCATGCTGCGCCTGCTGCTGCCCGCGGAACCGACCAGCCGCTGACGGCGCGGATCCGGTCCGCGCCTGGTCGGACGAGCACCTCGTCCCGTCACGCATTGCCTTTCGGCACCCAGTGCCACTACCGTCGTCGCCGTCTCGTCCGTGACCCAGCTCACCTGGAGGCACCGTGCTCGACGCGACCGACCCGCCGCGGGGACCCCGGCGACGACGCGCCCCGGAGCACGGCTGGGCCGGACGTGCGGCGGTCGGACGACGACCGCACCCCTGAACTCGGCGCCCGAGCGGGGTGCCGGGGATCGATCCCCCGCCGCCAGGCGAGAGACCGGATCCGCCGACGACGACGTCAGAGGAGAAGGACGAATGGGAAAGCTCGAAGGGAAGGTCGCGTTCATCACCGGCGCAGCGCGCGGTCAAGGCCGCAGCCACGCCGTCCGGCTGGCGCAGGAGGGCGCCGACATCATCGCCGTCGACCACCTGCAGGACATGGCCTCGGTCGGCTATCCACAGGCCACCGAGGACGACATGGCCGAGACCGTGCGCCAGGTCGAGGCGCTGGACCGCCGGATCGTCACGACGAAGGCCGACGTGCGCGACACCGCCGCGCTGGCGGCCGCCGTCGACGAGGGGGTGGCGCAGCTCGGCCGGCTCGACATCGTGCTGGCCAACGCCGGCATCGCCAGCTTCGCGCCGGTCGAGGAGCTGACCGACGACATGTGGGACGAGATGATCGGGGTGAACCTGACCGGCGTCTTCAAGACTGTGCGGGCCGCGGTCCCGCACATCCGCGCCGGTGGCCGGGGCGGGGCGATCGTGCTCACCAGCTCCACGGCCGGCATCAAGGGGCTGGCCAACCTGGCGCACTACGTGGCTGCCAAGCACGGTGTGGTCGGGATGATGAAGACGCTGGCCAACGAGCTGGCCCCGGACATGATCCGGGTCAACTCGGTGCACCCGACGTCCGTGAACACGGACATGATCCACAATCCGGAGACCTACGGGCTGTTCCGGCCGGACAAGCCGAAGACCGAGGTGACCCGGGACGAGGCGGCCGAGTCGTTCAGGACGATGAACGCGCTGCCGGTGGAGTGGGTCGAGCCCGTGGACATCAGCAACGCGATCCTCTTCCTCGTCAGCGACGAGGGGCGCTACGTCACCGGGGTGCAGCTGCCGGTCGACGCCGGGGCGGTCATCAAGTGAGCGGGCGGGTCGAGGGCAAGGTCGCCTTCATCACCGGGGCAGCGCGCAGCCAGGGCCGCAGTCACGCCGTACGGCTGGCCCAGGAGGGCGCGGACATCATCGCGGTCGACATCGCCGGCCCCGTGGAGTCGATCCGGATGTACCCGCCGGCCACCGAGGGGGACCTGGCCGAGACCGTGCGCCAGGTGGAGGCGCTGGACCGGCGGATCGTCGCCACCAAGGCCGATGTCCGGGACACGGCGGCGCTGAAGGCGGCGGTCGACGACGGGGTGGCCCAGCTCGGCCGGCTGGACATCGTTCTGGGCAACGCCGGGGTGTTCGAGATCCAGCCGGCGCTGGAGCTCACCGATGACGCCTGGCGGGAGATGATCGACGTCAACCTCACCGGCGTGTGGAACACCTGCAAGGTGGCCCTGCCGCACCTGATCGAGGGCGGGCGGGGCGGGGCGATCGTGCTGACCAGCTCGACGGCCGGGCTGAAGGGGACGCCGAACACGATCCACTACACCGCGGCCAAGCACGGTGTCGTGGGGATCATGCGGACCCTGGCCAACGAGTTCGCGCAGCACTCCATCCGGGTCAACACGGTCCACCCCACCGGGGTGGACACGGTGATGATCCAGAACCAGAAGACGTGGGGGCTGTTCGCGCCCGACGACCCGGCACCCAGCCGGGAGAAGGCCGAGCCGATCTTCGCCTCGACCAACGCGCTGCCCGTTCCCTGGGTGGAACCGGTCGACATCTCCAACGCGATCTTGTTCCTCGTCTCCGACGAGGCGCGGTACATCACCGGCGTGACCCTCCCGGTCGACGCCGGCTACACCGTCAAGTGACCGGGGTGGGGACGGTGGCCGCGCGGTCGCCGTCCCCACCGCGGCGGAGCGAGGAGCACGCCCTGCACACGCACCAGCACAGCGACCCCGTGGTCACCGGCAGCCGGGTCACCGGCGACGACGGCACCTCGGTCCGGGCCGTCCGCAGCCGGGTGGCCCGCCACCTGGTGGGCCGGGACCGGGAACTGGACCTGCTGCTGGCCGCGGTCGCCGCCGGCCGGGACGTCCTGCTGGAGGGGCCGCCGGGGACGTCGAAGTCCACGCTGCTGCGGTCGATCACCGCCGAGTGGGGCATCCCCCTGGTGTTCGTCGAGGGCAATGCGGACCTGACGCCCACCCGGCTGGTCGGGCACCACGACCCGGCCCGGGTGCTCCGTGAGGACTACTCACCGGACAACTTCGTCCCCGGGCCGCTGGTCGAGGCGATGCGCACGGGCGGCTTCCTGTACGTGGAGGAGTTCAACCGTGCGCCGGAGGACACGCTCAACACGCTGCTCACCGCGATGGCCGAGCGGCGGATCGCGGTCCCCCGGGTGGGCACCGTGGACGCGGCCCCGAGCTTCCGGGTGATCGCCTCGATGAACCCCTACGACAACGTCGGCACCACCCGGCTGTCGACCTCCGTGCACGACCGGCTGTGCCGGCTGGCGATCGGCTACCAGGACGCCGACGCCGAGCGTGGCATCGTCGGGCGCCGCACCGGCGTCGAGTCCCCCCGGCTGGTCGCCGACGCCGTGGCGCTCACCAGGGCGACCCGGGAGCGGGACGACGTCCGGCAGGGCAGCAGCGTGCGGGGGGCCATCGACACCGCGCTCGTCGCCGCCCAGCTCGCCGCGGTGCGGGAGGTGGCGCTGCCCGACGAGCCCTCGGTGGCGCCGCCACGCGGGCTGCCGGAGGAGTACACGGCCGTCGTCCTGGACGCCCTCCTGCTGGCACTGTCCGGGCGGATCTTCCTCGACGAGACCGTCGAGACGACGCCGGAGGCGGTGCTGCAGGAGATCTGGGCGGACCACTTCCTGCTGCAGCCGGCGGCCGCCGAGCCTGGTTGAAGAGCCGTCGAGGCCGACTCACCGATCACCCGGCGCACCCGGTCCGGCGCTGCTCGCGGCGCGCGGCCGCTGCGCCGGAGGCCCAAGAAGCTGACCGAGCAGCCCGCGCTCTACGAGCCGGCCCGGGGCGGCGGCGGGCTGGCGCTGTCCTCCGGCGACCGCCGGCGGACCCGGACCGGACCATCTCGGCGGGGCGGCACGGCCCCGGGTACGACGGACGAACCGGCCGACCTGATTCCGCTCGCCGACCTGGCCACCGAGACCTCGGTCGACCAGCGCACTCGCGCCCGCGCCCGGGAGATCGCCCGGCGGCTCTCGGTGCCCAGGCCACCGCGGGACCGTCGTCCGCGCCGCGGCGTCGGGGAGCTGACGAGCACGGCCTGGAGCGGCGGCTCGGACGAGCTGGACCTGGAACGGACCCTGGAGGCGATCGCCGGCAACCCGTACCCGGAGGGCACCGACATTGTCGTCCGGGAGCGGGTCAGGCAGCGCCGCTCGGTCGTGCTGGTGGTCGACGTCTCGGGGTCGATGAAGGGGGAGCGGGTGCGCACCGCCGCGGCGATGGTCGGTGCGCTGGCCGGGGAGCTGGCCCGGGACCGGCTCGCGGTGGTGGCGTTCTGGTCCGATGCCGCAGTGCTGGTGCGGATGGAGGAGCAGGTGGCGCCGCTCGAGGTCCTGGACCTGCTGCTGCGCGTGCCGACCCAGGGGCTGACCAACGTGACCTTCGCGTTGGAGACGGCGGCGCGGCAGCTGGCCGGGGTGCCACCGCGGGACGCCCGCGTGCTGTTGCTGTCCGACTGCGTGCACAACGCCGGGCCGGACCCGCGGCTCACCGCCGCCCGGCTGCCCCGGCTGGACGTCCTGCTGGACACCTCCGGGGAGGTGGACGTGGAGCTGGGCCGAGACCTGGCCCGGGCCGGGCGCGGCCGGATCAGCCTGGTGCGCGACCACCGCGACGCCGCCGCCGCCCTGAGCGCCGTCTTCGCCGGCTGAGCCCACCCCGCCCGCGCCACCGCGGCTGCCGCCGGGCTGCGATGCGGGGGCGGGCGCTCGGGAGGAGGCGTACCGGGAGGTCGACGAACCGGTCGCCGTCCCGGCCGCGGCACGCGGGACGTGCAGTTCGGGGTCGGTCACGTCGTCGTTGCGCAGCAGCGCGACGTCGGTGCGGTGGTCCGTCGACGTCAGCTAGGGCGTCCGGTCGCCCTGCTTCGGCAGCTCGTACACCGCGCGCCGAAGTCCAGCAGCGGCCGGGTGGGCCTGGCCGGGTCGCCGACCTCCGGCCGGCAGACGTCGTACCCGGCGCGGTCCACGTGGCAGCAGCCGGCCGCCGGGCCCGCCAGGGCACCGCTGGGAGCTGACACCTCTCCACCTCCCGCGCCCCGGACCACTCGCTGCCACTACAGGTCGCAGGTCCGGCCCACGCCGACGCCCTGCTGCCGCGGCGAGGAGCGTGCTGTCCGTGCCGCCGCCCTGGCGGTGCTGGGCGGGCGGGGATCAGCGCCGGAGCGGTCGGGGTGGTGACCCGTGGCGGCTGCCGCCCGAGGTGCCCGGTGGCTCAGTCCAGGTCGGTCCGGGCGTCGGCCAGGTAGCTGCGCACTGCCTGCTCGGGAACCCGGAAGGACCGGCCGACGCGCACCGCGGCCAGCTCGCCGCCGTGCACGAGGCGGTACACGGTCATCTTCGAGACGCGCATGATCGCCGCCACCTCGGCCACGGTCAGGAACGCGGCCACCGGGCGGGGAGCGGGCCGCTCGGCCGCCGGTCGCTGGGTCACGTGTCCCGGGGCCGACGGTCGCTGGGCCTGCGGCTGCACCGGCGCGGGGCGCATCGCCGTCCGGGGGCCCGGGACCACGGGCCGCCCGTGGGGGAGCTGGGTGGGGCGGTGCGCGGCGTGGGCGGTCGGCCGGGGGAGTGCCGGAGCGGGGGAGCGCTGGGGCAGGGTCACGGGGTTCCTCTCGGTGGCGGGTACGGACCGCGGTGCTGGTCGTTGTGACCACGCTGTGCGTCCGCGCTGGGACCGACAGTAGGTGATCGCCCGCCGTTCTGGGGGTGAGATCCGCAACGAGACGAACCGTTCCCGTTCGTCACTTGTTGACCGTGCGCCTGCGGGGGCCCGCAGGGGCCGGTCTTCCGGGGAGCGGAGCAGGGACGCCGCGGTCCCGGCCGGCGTGTGATGCTCACGGCGAGCTCGCTCTTCTCTGCAACGGCGCGGAAGAACAGAGGTGCCCACGTGATGCTCGGACCCCCGGGTCGCCACGGTCGTGCCGCCGGTGGCTGCCGCGGTGCTGCCGGTGGCTGCCGCCGTGCTGCCGGTGGCTCCCGCCGTGCTGCCGGTGGTTCCCGCCGGGGTGCCCGGTGACCGGTCCGCTCCCGGCCGACCGTGACCCGGACGCCGTCGTCCCGGTGTTCTTCCTGTCCGACAGCACCGGGATCAGCGCCGAGACGATGGGCAACGCGCTGCTCATCCAGTTCCCCGACGTGCACTTCGAGCGCACCCTGATCCCGTTCATCTCCACCGTGGAGATGGCCCGCGAGGTGGTCGCCCAGCTCGACGAGGCGATGGCCGGCCCGGTGGCGCCGCTGGTGTTCACCACCGCGGCGCTCGACGAGGTGCGCGAGGAGCTGCTGAAGACCCGGGCCCCGATCATCGACTTCTTCGGCATGCACATGGCCCGGGTGGAGGAGCAGCTGGGCGCCCGCGGGCTGCGCGAGGCCCGGCGGCTGCACGGGGTCGGCGACGTCCGGCGCTACAACGACCGGATGGCGGCGATCGAGTTCGCCATCGAGCACGACGACGGCCTGAGCCCGCGCGGACTGGACCGGGCCGACGTCGTCCTGCTGGCGCCCTCCCGCTGCGGCAAGACCCCGACCGCGATGTACCTGGCGCTGCAGCACGGCCTGTTCGTGGCCAACTACCCGCTGGTCGACGAGGACCTGGAGACCACCGACCTGCCCCGCCCCGTCCGCGACCTGCGCGACCGCTGCTTCGGGCTGACCACCACGGTCTCCCGGCTGAGCCGGGTCCGGCAGGAACGTCGCCCGGACTCGCGGTACGCCTCGGAGGAGCAGTGCCGCTTCGAGCTCCGCCGGGCGACGGCGATCTACGAGACGCACTCCCTGCCCACGGTGGACACCTCGGCGGCCTCCGTCGAGGAGATCGCCGCCGTGGTGATCCAGACCCTGGCCCGACAGCGGCGCGCCGCCGGCCGGGCCACGAACCGCGACCTTCGACGAAGAGGGGCCACCTGATGAGCAGCGAGATCCGTACCGAGGACAACGTGCGCTGGTTCGCCGAGCTGGGGCTGGGCGACCTGGAGGTGGTGGGCGGGAAGAACGCCTCGCTGGGCGAGATGATCTCCCACCTCGCCGACGCCGGGGTCAGCGTCCCCGACGGGTTCGCCACCACCGCCGCGGCGTACCAGCGCTTCCTCGGCGACACCGGGCTGGCCGCCCGGATCGCCGAGCAGCTGCGCACGCTGGACACCGACGACGTCCGGGCGCTGGCCGCGGCCGGGAAGGAGATCCGCCGCGCGGTGGTGGAGCAGCCGTTCCCGCCGGCGCTCGAGGCCGACATCCGGGCGGCGTACGACCAGTTGGCCGGGGACGACGCGGAGGCATCGTTCGCGGTCCGGTCCAGCGCCACGGCCGAGGACCTGCCCGATGCCTCCTTCGCCGGCCAGCAGGAGACGTTCCTCAACGTCCGCGGCGTCGAAGCCGTGCTGCAGGCCGTGCGGGAGGTGTACGCATCCCTCTACAACGACCGGGCGATCGCCTACCGGGTGCACCACGGCTTCGACCACGAGGCGGTGTCGCTGTCGGCCGGTGTGCAGCGGATGGTGCGGTCGGACCTCGGTGCCTCCGGCGTGATGTTCACGATGGACACCGAGTCCGGCTTCCGGGACGCCGTGTTCGTCACCTCGGCCTACGGGCTGGGGGAGGGCGTGGTGCAGGGGGCGGTCAACCCCGACGAGTTCTACGTCTACAAGCCCGCGCTGCGGGCCGGGCGCCCCGCGGTCCTCAAGCGAGGTGTGGGGGAGAAGGCCACGAAGATGGTCTACACCCAGCACGCCGAGGTCGGCCGGACGACGGAGTTCGTCGACGTCGACCCCGCCGACCGGCGGCTGCTGTCCCTCACCGACGACGAGGTCACCGAGCTGGCCCGCCAGGCGCTCAGGATCGAGGAGCACTACGGCCGGCCGATGGACATCGAGTGGGGCAAGGACGGTCGCACCGGCCGGCTGATGATCCTCCAGGCCCGGCCGGAGACCGTGCAGTCCCGCTCCGGGAACACCTCCGCGCGCTACCGGCTCACCGGCACCGGGGACGTCCTGGTCGAGGGGCGGGCGATCGGGCAGAAGATCGGCGCCGGTGCCGTGCGGGTGCTCAGCGACATCGACGAGATGGACTCCTTCGCCGCCGGCGACGTGCTGGTCGCCGACATGACCGACCCGGACTGGGAACCGATCATGAAGCGAGCCTCGGCGATCGTGACCAACCGCGGCGGGCGGACCTGCCACGCGGCGATCATCGCCCGCGAGCTGGGCATCCCCGCCGTCGTGGGCACCGGCACCGCGACCCGTGCGCTGCGCGACGGCGACCCGGTCACCGTGTCCTGCGCCGAGGGCGACACCGGCCTGGTCTACGCCGGGGAGGTGGGCTTCGAGGTGGCGGAGACCGAGCTGGACGCCATGCCGGAGATCCCCACCAAGATCATGATGAACGTCGGCACGCCGGAGCAGGCGTTCGCGTTCTCCCGGCTGCCGAACGCCGGCGTCGGGCTGGCCCGGCTGGAGTTCATCATCAACCGGCAGATCGGCATCCACCCCCGCGCGCTGCTGGAGCTGGAGACCCTCGACGCCCCGCTGCGGGCGCAGATCGAGGAGCGGATCGCCGCCTACCCCTCGGCCCGGGACTTCTTCGTCCAGCGCGTCGCCGAGGGGGTGGCCATGATCGCCGCGGCGTTCGCCCCCGAGCCGGTGATCGTGCGGATGAGCGACTTCAAGTCCAACGAGTACGCCAACCTCCTCGGCGGGGAGCGCTACGAGCCGCACGAGGAGAACCCGATGATCGGGTACCGCGGTGCCTCGCGGTACCTGTCGGCCGACTTCGCCGAGTGCTTCGCCATGGAGTGCGAGGCGCTGCGGTTCGTCCGGGACGCGATGGGCCTGACCAACGTCAAGATCATGATCCCGTTCGTCCGGACCGTCGCGGAGATCGAGGGCGTGGTGCGCCTGCTCGGCGAGCACGGGCTGCGCCGCGGGGAGAACGACCTCTCTGTGGTGATGATGTGCGAGCTGCCGTCCAACGCCCTGCTGGCCGGCGAGTTCCTGGAGCACGTCGACGGCTTCTCGATCGGCTCCAACGACATGACCCAGCTGGTGCTCGGCCTGGACCGCGACTCCGGCCTGGTCGCCGGCGGCTTCGACGAACGCGACCCGGCGGTGCTCGCCGCCCTGGAGATGGCGATCAAGGCCTGCCTGGAGCGCGGGAAGTACGTCGGCATCTGCGGTCAGGGCCCCAGCGACCACCCCGACCTGGCCGAGTGGCTGGTGGCGCAGCGGATCGAGTCGATGTCGCTGAACCCGGACACCGTCGTCGACACCTGGCTGCACCTGGCGAAGACGTCGGGCAGGACGTCGGGCAGGACGTCGGGCACGACCTGACGGGGCAGTCCGGCGCCGTCAGGTCGTGCCCGCTGCTCAGGCCAGCAGCCGCAGCGTCCGTTCCTGCGGCAGGGTCGCGACCGAGGTGCCGATCCGCAGCCGGTAGTCGCCCGGCTCGTACTGCCAGCCGCCGGCCCAGTGGGCCAGGTACCGGGTGGGCACGGCGACGTGGGCGCGCGCGGTCTGCCCGGCCGGGACGTGCACCGCGGCCGAACCGATCAGCCACCGCACCGGACGGTCGACGGCGGAGTCCGGCCGCTCGGCGTAGACCTGCACGACCTCCTTGCCCTCGCGTTCCCCGCGGTTGGCGACCTCGACGGTCACGGTGACGCTCTCGCCCGCCCGGGCCTCGGCGGGGCAGTCGACGCCGGTCAGTTCCAGGGTGGTGTAGCCCCGTCCGCTGCCGAACCAGTACGCCGGCTCCGTGCCGGACCGGAGCCAGGCCCGGTAGCCGATGTGGATGCCCTCGGCGTACTCGACGACGCCGTCGACGGGCGTGCAGTCGAGCACCGGCACGTCGGCCTCGGCCGCGGGCCAGGTGGTGGGCAGCCGGCCGCCCGGCTCGGTGACCCCGAGCAGGACGTCGGCGACCGCGTTGCCGAACTCCTGACCCCCGAACCAGCCGATCAGCAGGCCGGCGACGTCCTCCCGCCACGGCATGAGCACCGGCGCCCCGGCGTTCACCAGCACGACGGTGCGCGGGTTGGCGGCGGCGACGGCGCGGACCAGGTCGTCCTGCCGCCCGGGCAGGGCCAGGGACTCCCGGTCGTAGCCCTCGGACTCCACCACCGAGTTGGTGCCGACGACCACCAGGGCGACGTCGGCGGCCGCTGCCGCCCGGGCCGCCTCGGCGATCAGGGCGTCGGGGTCGGCGTCGGCGGGCTCGGTGCCCAGCCGCAGCGACAGCGCCCGTGCGTTGAAGCCGGTCCGCTCGCTCAGGTCGAGGACCAGCCGGACGTCGAGCGGCGTGCCGGCGGTCAGGCGCACCTCGGCGGAGGCGGTCGGCGGGCTCAGGAACGCCGCGCCGAGGTCGGTGCCGACCGGGGTGAGGGTCTCGTCGACCAGCAGCTCGCCGTCGACGTGGAGCTGCGCGTGCCCCACCAGGGCGCACCCGAGCCGCACCGTGCCCGACTCGGCCGGGGTCCAGCGGGTGCTCAGCTCGTAGGAGGCGGCGGCCTCGATGGGGGCGTCGCCGCCGAAGTACACCAGGTCGCTCGCCCGGCGGTCCTCGCCGAACAGCTCGCTGCCGTCCGCGGCCAGGAACCGGGCGCGCAGCCCCGGTGCACCGCTGACCGGGTTGGTCAGCTGGGACAGCGGCAGCTCGGCCACCCCGCTCTGCACGACCGCGCCGACCGAGTAGCTGACGTCGACGCCCGGGAGGGCCGCGCGGAGCCCGTCCAGCGGGGAGACGGTCGTCTCGGGGACGACGGTCGCGCTCCCGCCGCCCTGGGTGCGCGCGGCCGCCGCGTTGTTGCCGATGACCGCGACCGAGCGCAGCGCGGCGGCGTCCCAGGGGAGGGTCGGGCGCCCGTCGGCGCTGCGGTTCTCCAGCAGCACGGTGCCCTCGGCGGCAGCCTCGCGGGCGAACGCGACCCCGTCCTCCACCCAGACCGGCTCGACCGTCGGCCAGCCGGCCAGCGCCCCGACCCGCTGGGCCAGGGTGAGCAGGCGCAGCACCTTGCGGTCGACGACGGCCTCGTCGATCTCCCCGTCGCGCACCGCGGCGACCAGCGCGTCGCCCCACGGGCCGTCCGGACCGGGCATCACGAGGTCCTGGGAGGCCTTCGCCGACTGGAGGCTGCGGACCGCGGTCCAGTCGCTGATCACGACGCCGTCGAACCCCCACTCGCTGTTCAGCGGGGTCTCCAGCAGCTCGTTCTCGGTGACCGTGGCGCCGTTGACGGAGTTGTAGGCGCTCATCACCGCCCACGCGCGGGCCTCGGTGACGGCCTTCTCGAACGCCAGCAGGTACACCTCCCGCAGGGTGCGCTCGTCGGCCCGGACGTCGGCGGTGAAGCGCTCGGTCTCGAAGTCGTTGGCCACGTAGTGCTTCGGCGTCGCCCCGACGCCGTTGTCCTGCACGCCGGTGACATAGGCGGCGGCGAGCTCGCCGGTGAGCACCGGGTCCTCGCTGAAGGCCTCGAAGTGTCGCCCGCCGAGCGGGGAGCGGTGCAGGTTGATGGTGGGGCCGAGCACGACGTCGACGCCCTTGCGCCGGGCCTCCACCGCGGCGGCGGCGCCGAAACGGCGGGCGACGTCGGGGTCCCACGACGAGGCCAGTGCGGTGGCCGAGGGCAGGTTCAGCGACGGGTCACGCTCGTCCCAGAGTTCGCCGCGGACGCCGGAGGGGCCGTCGGAGACCAGGATGCGGCGCAGCCCGATCCGCTCGATCGGCCAGGTGGTCCAGAAGTCGCGGCCGGTGAGCAGCTGGACCTTCTCCTCGAGCGTGAGCGCGGCGAGGGCATCGGTGACGCTCGTGTCGGGACGTACCGGCGTGTTCGTCATGGGATCCGTTCGGTCGGGGCTGCTCGCGCGGGCGGCGACCCGGACGGTGAGGAGGCGGAGGTGCGTGACCTGGCCCACTCTAGGGCACCTACCGAGCGCTCGGTAAGGGCGCGTGTGCACCACCTCCGGCGTCCCGCTCCGAACCCGCCGACGTGGCTCGGTCCAGCGGGTGACGTCACCTACCAACCAGTCGGTAAGTGACGTGCCGCATGGCATGATCCCGGCACGGGGGCTCAGTGCCCGCACATCAGTCCGTCGGCGGCAAGGGGTCCTGCAGTGGTGGCTGAACGCATCGAGGGGCTGCGCCTGCCGCGGACGCAGCGCCGGCAGCAGATCCTGGCCGCGGCGGCCCAGGCCTTCGCCGAGACCGGTTTCCACGGCACCAGCCTGGCCGACGTCGCCACCCGAGTCGGCGTGTCCCAGCCAGGGCTGCTGCACCACTACCCGAACAAGCAGGCCCTCATCCTGGCCGTGCTCGAGGAGCGCGACGAGGTGCAGACCCGCTACCTGGACGAGTACTTCCGGGACGCGGACCCCAGCGTCGTGGACTGGCTGACGGCGCTCTGTGCCCGCAACGCCGACCAGCCCGAGCTCGTGCGGTTGTACACCGTGACGGCGGCCGAGAGCCTGGACCCGGCGCACCCCGCCCACGAGTACTTCCAGGGCAGGTACCAGCGCATCCGGCGCGCCGTCGCCCGCCGGATCGAGCTCGACCAGGAGAAGGGGCGGCTCCCGGCGACGTTGGTCCCCGAAGACCTCGCATCCGAGATGATCGCGTTGATGGACGGTCTGCAGCTGCAGTGGCTCATGCAGCCACCGGTCGACATGTGCGCTCTCCTCGAGCAGTTCCTCCGGCGGTTGGTGGCCGACGGTGCAGGGCGCGAGGGGGAGCGGTCTGATGGCTGAGGGGGCCAGGGTCGGCCAGCGCGCCGACCGCCGGTTCCCCCGGCGGGTCTACGGGACGGGGGCAGAACCGGACCCCCGGTTCAGCCTGGCCAACGAGCGCACCTTCCTGGCCTGGATTCGCACCTCGCTGGCACTGCTGGCGGCCGGGGTGGCGCTGGAGGCGCTCGACCTCCCCATCGCCGAGGGCGTCCGGCTGGCCAGCGCGCTGGTGTTCATCGTCCTCGGCCTGCTCGCGCCCGTGCAGGCGTGGTTCGGCTGGGTGGCGACCGAGCGGGCGCTGCGGCAGTCGAGGCCGCTGCCGTCCCCGCGACTGGGGCTGCTCACCGCGGTGGGCGTCACCGTGGCGGGACTGCTCGTGCTGATCGGGCTCGTCCTCCGGTGACCCGGGCCTCGGGCCGGGTGTTCGACGCCGGCCTCCAGGCCGAGCGCACGGCGCTCGCCTGGCGGCGCACCGCGCTGGCCATGGCGGTCGGCGCCGTCGGCGCCGGCCGGCTCGCCGTGCCGGTGTTCGGCGTCCTCGCGCTGGTGGTCGCGGCGGTCGGGCTGGTCCAGGCCGTCCTCGTCGCCCTGGCCGCGCGCCGCCGCTACCGGGTCGTGCACGAATCGCTGACCACCCGGGGTGACCTCACCGGCGTCCGCCAGGCCGGCGTCCCGATCGCCGCGCTCGCCTGCTCGGGGCTGCTGGTCGGTGCGCTCGCGCTGGGCTTCGTCCTCTTCCGCTGACCGGTCCGGGCGCCCCCTTGGCGCCTTACCGAATGGTCGGTAAGTTGCCTGCGTCACGTCTGCCGGCTCTCGAGCCCGGCGGTCCGCGGCCCCGACGAGGAAGAGGCGATCGCAGTGCAGCGACCGAACGTGCTGTGGATCAGCACCCATGACATCAACCCCCACCTGGGCTGCTACCGGGGCGTGTACCCGGGTGCTGAGTACGCGGTCACACCCCGGCTGGACCGGCTGGCCGCCGAGGGTGTGGTCTACGACAACGTGTTCGCCAGCGCCCCGGTGTGCGCGCCGTCCCGGTCGGCCATCTACACCGGGTGCCACCCGACCTCGATCGGCACGATGCACATGCGCAGCAAGGCGGTGCCCCCGCCCGAGGTGAAGCTGTTCACCGAGTACTTCCGGGCGGCCGGCTACTACACGACGAACAACTGGTTCACCGACTTCCAGGTGCAGACGCCGGGCACGGCGTTCGACGAGTGCAGCACGACGGCGCACTGGCGGAACCGGCCGACCGACGACACCCCGTTCTTCGCCACCTTCCAGGGCATGATCACCCACGAGTCGCAGATCTACCTGGACGACGACGCGTTCGCGGCGCGGACCAGCCGGGTGCGGCCCGAGGACCGGCACGACCCGGCCGAGGCGCCGCTGCCGCCTTACCACCCGGACACCCCGGTGTTCCGGCAGGCATGGGCGCGCTACGCCGATCTGATCACCGAGATGGACCAGTGGGCCGGGGACTTCCTCGACCAACTGGAGGAGGACGGGCTCGCGGAGAACACCGTCGTGGTGTTCTGGAGCGAGCACGGGCTGGGCATGCCCCGGGGGAAGCGCTGGTCCTACGAGAGCGGGCTGCGCGAGCCGCTGATCGTGCGCTGGCCAGGTGTCCTGGCTCCGGGTCAGCGGCGTACCGAGCTGATCCAGCTGATGGACCTGGCGCCCACCATGCTGGAGGTCTGCGGCATCCCGGTGCCCGAGCACATGCAGGCCAAGCCGTTCCTCGACCGGACCGGCGCCTTCCTGACCCAGAACGAGTACGCCTTCGGCGGGCGCGACCGGATGGACGTGCAGGAGGACACCTGCCGCACCGTCCGGGACGCGCGGTACCGCTACATCCGAAACCTGCACCCCGACCGCTCCGGCATGCAGCACTGCGAGTACCCCGACCACCTCGCCACCTGGGCGGAGTTCCGCCGGCTGCACTCGCTGGAGGGCAACCGGCTGGCCACGGGGCAGGTGCCCGACGTGCTCACCCCGCTGCAGCGGTCGGTGGTGGCGGCCAGCAAGCCCGCCGAGGAGCTGTACGACCTGCAGGAGGACCCGCACGAGACGGTGAACCTGGCCGGCGACCCGGCGCACCGGGAGGTGCTCGACCGGCTCCGGGCAGCACTGGACGGCTGGATCGAGGAGTACGGCGACCTGGGTCAGGTACCCGAGGACGAGCTGATCGAGCAGTGGCGCCCGGGTGGGCAGCTGCGACCCACGGCGGCGCCGGACGTCGTGGTGCGCGACGGGCGGCTCGAGGTCAGTTGTGCCACGCCCGGTGCGTCCATCGGGTGGACCACCGACCCTGCGACCGAGCCGGCGCCGCCGGCCTTCCTCGCCGCCGCCATCGGCTCACCGGAGCAGGACAACCGGTACTGGCGGCTCTACAGCGGACCGGTGGACCTGCCAGCCGGTACGGAGGTCTGGGTCCGCGCATGGCGGCTCGGTCATGCGCCGAGCGAGGACGTCGCCGTCCCGGCGACCTGACGCGCCTCAGATAACGGTTCGGTGACATCGGCGTGAGAAGTCGATGACCTCTTGCCCCTTACCGAATGCTCGGTAAGTTAGCTGCGTCACGTGGTTCCCGTCACGTCGGACCCGTGCCCGCTGCGCCATCCGGGGAGTCGTCGCTCGACACCCGGGCCCAGAACTCAGTGAGGAGTCTGTCCATGCGCAAGTCCACCAGCACCCGTCCACGCCGGACCGGGGTCGCCGCCCTGGCTCTGACGTCGTTGCTGGCCGCCGGCTGCCAGTCCGCGGTCGAGCAGGCCGACGACGCGGCCGCCTCGGGCGACGGGGAAGCCACCTGCCAGCAGGGCGGCACTCTCGTCGCCGCCGCCAACACGCCCCCGGAGATCAGCCGTGTGCTCTCCCAGAGCGCG
This sequence comes from Modestobacter sp. SYSU DS0511, assembly GCF_054050755.1. NCBI lineage: Bacteria > Bacillati > Actinomycetota > Actinomycetes > Geodermatophilales > Geodermatophilaceae > Modestobacter > Modestobacter sp. SYSU DS0511. The sequence goes on along the minus strand of NZ_JBJGZY010000010.1, from coordinate 49,394 downwards.
ACCAACCTGCTCTGGGTCCGCGGCGTCTTCGAGCCGCTCATCAACGTGGACACCACGGACCTGGACAACCCCACGCCGGCGCTGGCCACCGACTGGGAGATCAGCGAGGACGGCCTGTCGGCGGTCCTCCAGCTGCGCGAAGGGGTCACCTTCCACACCGGCCGGCCGTTCACCGCCGACGACGTGGTCTTCACCGTCCAGAAGGCGATGGAGCCGGCGACCGTCTCCGACGTGAAGTCGATCCTCGCGAACTGGACCGTCGAGGCCACCGGCGAGCACGAGGTCACCATCACCTCGACCACGCCGCTGACCGACACCCTGGCCAGCACGCTGGCGCTGACCCCCATCGTCGACTCCGAGACCTACGACGGCCTGGCCGACGGCTCGCAGGTCGTCGGCACGGGTCCGTACCAGGTGGACAGCTACACGCCCGGCGCCGACATGGCGCTGACACCCTTCGCCGACTACTGGGGTGACGAGGGGCCGTACCTGGACCGCATCGAGATCACGATCATCCCCGACTCGACCGCCCAGGTCTCGGCCGCACGCTCCGGCCGCACGCAGATCTCCTACGGGCTCACCGTGCAGGACGCCCTCTCGATCACCGAGGGCAACGACCAGTTCGAGCTGTTCGACACCGTCTACGGCACGTACCCGATCGTCCTGGACGGCATCGAGGACCAGACCGTCCGGCAGGCCATCGGATACGCCATCGACCGTGAGCGGATCAACGAGCAGGTGTTCGGCGGTCTCGGTTCGACCGACGGCCTCTACTGGGCACCGGGCTCGGCCAGCTACCCCGAGGACCTCGCCAACGCCTACGAGTACGACCCGGACCGCGCCCGGCAGATGATCGAGGAGGCCGGCGCCGCCGGCATGGAGGTGCCCATCACCACCATCAACATCCCGGTCCTCGCGGCCGAGTACGAGATCATCGCCAACAACCTCACCGAGGTGGGCCTCAACCCGACGCTGAACGCGCTGGCGCCGCCGGACTACCAGCAGCGCCTGTCCAGTGGCTCGGGTGGCACGTACCTGTCGCTGCGCGGCATCAACGGTTCGCCGGCCTTCCTCCTGCAGACCAACGCCGACCTCCGCCTGGAGGGGGCGCACCGGCAGTTCAGCACCCCCGAGTACGAGGAGCTGGCCCAGGCGGTCATCCAGGCCAGCAGCGAGGAGCAGAGCGTCGAGGCGGTGCGCGAGCTGACCGAGTACATGAACGACCAGGCGTTCCTGCACCCGCTGGTGTCGCAGTCGGGTGTCGCGGTGCAGACCGCCGACGTCCAGGACGTGGACGTGGCGATCGGTGGCTGGATCCCGACGAGGACCTGCTTCACCGAGTGAGCGACCGTCCTGGCCGGGTGGGCGCCTGCGTCGGTGGCCACCGGCAGCGCGCACCCGGCCAGGACCACCGCTCTGCGGTCCGGACGTCTTCCGATCCCGATGAGGAGTGCATTCGTGAGCAAGCCCGCAGCCGCCACCAGTCCAGGTGGCGGACGGAGCCATCCGGCCCCAGGTGGCCGAGGGGACGTGCCGGCCGTCGTGCAGCCGACGTCGCAGGGCACCGCCGCCGTCCGTCGGTCCGACGTGGGTCGGGTCTGCTGACGTGATCCGCTTCCTGATCAGGAGGATCCCGTCGGTCGCGCTGGTGCTGGTCGCCACCAGTGTGATCGCCTTCCTCCTGCCACGACTGGTGCCCGGCGACCCCGCCGCGGTCGTCGCCGGCCCGGACGCGTCGGCGGAGACCATCGCGGCGATCCGTACCGAGCTGGGGTTGGACCGCCCGCTGGTCAGCCAGTACTTCGACTGGATCGGCGGTGTCCTCACCGGTGACCTGGGGGAGTCCCTGCGCTTCAACCGGCCGGTGGCCGAGCTGATCGGCGACCGGCTGGCCAGCACGCTGGAGCTGGCCCTGCTGTCGGGCCTGTTCCTGATCGTGTTCGGCATCGGGTTGGGGGTGCTGGCCGGTTCCGCCCGTGCCCGGTGGGCGCGGGTGCTGGTGGAGGGGACCAACACCGGCCTGCTGGCCGCCCCGCCGTTCCTGGTCGGCCTGCTGTTCATCCTGCTGTTCGGCGTCGCCTTCCGGCTGCTCCCCACCAGCGGTGAGGTCTCGCTGCTGGAGGACCCGGGCATCGGGATCCAGTACCTGGTGCTCCCTGCGCTGGCCCTGGCCCTGCCGATGTCGGCGGGGGTGGCCCGGCTGGTGCAGACCCGGATGCTGGCGATCCGCCAGGAGGAGTTCATCGACCTGGCGGTGAGCAAGGGCGTGCCGCCGCGGCGGATCAGCCTGCGGCACGTGCTGCGCAACAGCCTCGGCCCCGCGGTGGTGGCGATCGGCATCCGGTTCGGTGACCTGCTCGCCGGGGCGGTGGTGATCGAGGCGATCTTCGCCCGCAACGGACTGGGCCAACTGGCGGTCTCCGGGGCGCAGACCGCCGACTACACCGTCGTCCAGGTGCTCATCGTCTTCGCGGTCTTCATCGCCGTCGCCGGCCAGCTCCTCACCGAGATCGTGCTGGCCGCTCTCGACCCCCGAGTCCGATTGGGCTGATCGACATGACCAAGGCAATCGACACGTCGAGCAACGGACCCGGCGACCTCGCCGGGGACCCCGGCTCGGGACCGGTCCCCACCACGCACCCCGGGCGCCGTCGGCGCCGCACCGGTGGCGGCGCATGGTCGCGGTACGCCAGCGCGCTTCGCACCCCGAAGGGGATCGCCGCCGCCGTGCTGCTGATCCTGCTGGTGGGGGTGGCGGTGCTGGCGCCGGTCATCTTCCCCGGCGGGTACGACCAGCAGGGCCGGGGCGCCCTGGCCGGGCCCTCGGGGAGCCACCTGCTGGGCACCGACGAGTTCGGCCGGGACATCCTGACCCGCACCATCTACGGGCTGCGGACCGACCTCTCGCTGATTCTCACCGCGGTGCCGGTCAGCATGGTGATCGGCACGGCGCTGGGGCTGTCCGGGTACCTGTCCAAGACGCTGGGGTCGGTGACGCAGCGGGTGCTGGACATCATCCTCGGCTTCCCCGGGCTCATCCTCGGCATCATGATCGTGCTGGTCATCGGCACCGGGTGGCTGGCGCTCTTCCTGGCCATCGTCGTCGCCGGGCTGCCCGGCTTCGGCCGCATGGCCCGCGCCGGACTGCTGAGCGAGGAGCAGCGGGAGTACGTGATGGCCGCCCGTGTGCTCGGGGTCAAGCGGTCCACGGTGATGACCCGGCACATCCTGCCCAACGTGGTCGACCCGCTGCTGGTCCAGGCGTCGGTGTTCATGGTGGTCGCCATCTTCATCGAGGCCGGCCTGTCCATCGTCGGCCTGGGCATCAACCCACCGAACCCCTCGCTGGGCGCGATGCTCAACGTCGGTGCCCGGTACGTGCAGACGCTCCCGACCTACGTCATCGGCCCGGGCGTCATGCTGCTGCTGCTGGCGCTGGCCTTCACCCTCCTGTCCGACGCTCTCAACCAGGTGGCGAACCGGCGATGACCCTCTCCTCCAAGCACTCGGGCGCCACCGCGGTGGGCGCCCCCGCCGTCGGGGCCCCAGCTGATGGCGCACCCGGCACCGACGCCCTGCTCGACGTGCGCGGTCTGCGCACGGAGTTCCGCACCGCCGAAGGGGTGGTGCGGGCGGTCAACGACGTGAGCTTCTCGGTGCGCCCCGGCCAGGTCGTCGGCATCGTCGGGGAGTCCGGCTCGGGCAAGTCGGTCACCGCCCGGTCGATCCTGCGGATGGTGCGGTCGCCGGGGCAGATCACCGCAGGGGAGGTCCACTACCGCGGCACCGACCTGCTGACCCTGGACGACAAGCGGATGCGGGAGCTGCGGGGTGAGGAGATCGCCATGGTCTTCCAGGACCCGCAGTCGGCGCTGAACCCGGTGATGACGGTCGGCGACCAGATCGCCGAGGCGCTCATCGTGCACGGCACCGACAAGAAGCAGGCCCGCGCCCGGGCCCGCGAGCTCCTGGGGCAGGTCGGCATCCCCGACGTCGACCGGCGGTTGGACGAGTACCCGCACCAGTTCTCCGGCGGCATGCGCCAGCGGGTGGTCATCGCCGTCGCGCTGGCCAGCAAGCCCTCGCTGCTGATCGCCGACGAACCGACCACCGCCCTGGACGTCACCATCCAGGCACAGATCCTGCGGCTGCTGGGGCAGTTGCGCGACGAGCTCGGGATCGCGGTCATCATGATCACGCACGACATGGGCGTGGTCGCGGAGATGTGCGACGACGTCGTCGTCATGTACGGCGGGCGGGTCATGGAACGCGGGCCGGTGGAGACGATCTTCCGCCGTCCGCAGCTGCCCTACACCGCCGACCTGCTCGCCGCGATGCCGCGCATCGACGAGCAGTCCGCCGGCCGCCGGCTGCCGGCGATCCCCGGATCGCCGCCCGACCCGGCGCACCTGCCGCCGGGGTGCCCGTTCCAGCCGCGCTGCCGGCTGGCCGAGGACGTCTGCGCCGAGCGGGTCCCCGAGCTGCTGCCGCGGGAGGGTGAACGACACCTGGCCGCCTGCCACGTCACCCAGCGCGGGACGGAGATCCCGCCGCTGAGGGCGGACGACGCAGCCGGGTCGGCCCGGAACAGCGAGTCGAGGCCGCTGCTCCGGATCGAGGACCTGAAGGTCGACGTCGCGGGGGACAAGCGCAGCCTGTTCCGCAAGCATGAACCGGTCTACGCGGTGGCAGGGGTCAGCCTCACGGTCTCCAGCGGCGAGACGCTGGGGCTGGTCGGTGAGTCCGGCTGCGGGAAGTCCACGCTGGCCCGCACCATCGTCGGGATCAACCCCGCTGCCTCCGGATCGATCCAGGTCGGCGAGCACGTCGTCGGGTCCAAGGAGGGCGCCGGGTCCCAAGCGCTGCGGGAGACCGTCCAGTACGTCTTCCAGGACCCCTACGCCTCGCTCAACCCCCGGCGCACCATCCGCCAGTCGCTGGAGGAGGCGCTCGCGGTCCGTGGGGTGCCGACCGCGGAGCGAGGAGACGAGGCCCGTGTCCTGGTCGAGCGGGTCGGCCTGCACGAGCGGCACCTCGACCGCTACCCGCACGCCTTCTCGGGCGGGCAGCGCCAGCGGGTCGGCATCGCCCGTGCGCTGGCGGCGCGGCCGAAGTTGCTCATCCTGGACGAGCCGGTGTCGGCCCTGGACGTCTCGATCCAGGCGCAGATCATCAACCTGCTGGAGTCGCTGCGCGACGAGTTCGACCTGGGTTACCTGTTCATCGCCCACGACCTGTCGGTGGTCCGCCACCTGTCCGACCGGGTGGTCGTCATGTACCTCGGGTCGTTCGTCGAGATGGGCGACGCGGAGGCGGTGTACAGCAACCCCCAGCACCCGTACACCGCGGCGCTGCTGGCGTCCTCGCCCGTCCCGGACACCGCCGAGCGGGACCGGGAGCGGATCGTGCTGGGCGGGGACCTGCCCAGCCCGAAGAACCCTCCGTCGGGCTGCCGGTTCCGCACCCGGTGCCCGATCGGCCCGCTCGCGCACCCCGACCGCACGATCTGCATCGAGCAGGCACCGGCGTTGGAGCCGACCCCGACCGGCCAGCTGGCCGCCTGCCACTTCGCGGGGGAGCTGTCCCGCGCGGGGGCGCCGGCGTGACCGGCTCCTGCTGCGCCCCGGCCCGGGGGGCGGACTCCGCACCCCCGGGCCGCCCGGCGCCGGGTCCCGCTCCCGGGGTCGCTCCGGCGGGCACCGTGGTGGGGCAGGAGGCGATGGTGCACCTGCCCGGCGGTGCCTTCCGGATGGGGACGACCGACACGGACGGCTTCCCCTCCGACGGGGAGGGGCCGGTGCGTGAGGTCGAGCTGTCCCCTTTCCTGATCGACCGGTACGCCGTCCGCAACGACGAGTTCGCCACCTTCGTCGAGGCCACCGGGTACGTGACCGAGGCCGAGCGGTTCGGGTGGTCGTACGTATTCGCCGGCTTCCTCCCCGGCGAGCTGCGCCGGATCTCCCCGCGCCCGGACATCACGCCGTGGTGGGCGGCGGTCACCGGCGCCGACTGGCGCCGGCCGGAGGGGCCGGGCAGCTCGCTGGACGACCGAGGCGACCACCCGGTGGTCCACGTGTCCTGGGACGACGCGGTCGCCTACGCCACCTGGGCGGGCAAGCGGCTGCCGACCGAGGCGGAGTGGGAGTACGCGGCCCGGGGTGGGCACGACCAGCGGCGCTACCCCTGGGGGGACGAGCTCACCCCGGGCGGGGAGCACCGGGCGAACATCTGGCAGGGCCGCTTCCCGGTGAAGAACACCGCCGAGGACGGCTTCGCCGGCACCGCCCCGGTCCACGCCTTCCCGCCCAATGACTTCGGGCTGTTCAACACCGCCGGCAACGTGTGGGAGTGGTGCGCCGACTGGTGGGGGACCGACCACCCGACCGGCCGGGTCCGCGACCCGGCCGGGCCGGCGGCCGGCCCCGGCAAGGTCATGCGCGGCGGTTCCTACCTCTGCCACGACAGCTACTGCAACCGCTACCGGGTGGCCGCCCGTACCCGCAACGAGCTCGGCAGCGCCGGCGGGAACACCGGCTTCCGCTGCGCCCGCGACGCCGGCTGAGCCGGCGCGTCGCCCGAAGCCCCAGCGTCCGAACCGAACCGTCCCGGAGGCGACCCATGCGCATCATCTACATCGACGTCGACACCCTGCGCGCCGACCACACCACCCCCTACGGCTACGCCCGGCCCACCACGCCCAACCTGCAGGCGCTGGCCGACCGAGGGGTCACCTTCGACCGCTACTACTGCTCGGACTCCCCGTGCCTGCCCTCGCGTACGGCGCTGACCAGCGGCCAGTTCGGCATCAGCAACGGGGTCATCGGGCACTTCGGGGAGGCCGCCCGGTACCGGCTGGACTCCGGCCACCGGCCGCACCCCGAACGCCCGCTGCTGGGCCAGCGGCTCGGTGACCACGGCTGGTACACCGCGGCGGTCTCGATGTTCGCCGAGCGCCACCGGGCGTACCACTTCCTCGGCAACTTCCGGGAGTCGATCCGCGCCACCAACGAGATCAACGACGAGGACGGCAGCGCGATCAACCGGGTGGGGCTGGACTGGATCCGCCGCCACGCCGACGAGGACGACTGGTACCTGCACCTGACCTACTGGGAGCCGCACACCCCCTACCTCACCGAGCCCGGCTGGACGGAGAAGGCCGCCGCCTCGGGCCCGCCGCCGGCCTGGCCGGACCAGGCCGCGATCGACGGCCACCAGGAGGTCTACGGCCCGCGCAGCGCGGTCGACCTGCACTACAGCGTCGTCCCGCAGAAGTCGCCCACGCCGCACAACGCACCGGACCAGATCCGCACCCGGGCGGACTTCGAGCACCTGATCAACGGCTTCGACGGCACGATCATGTACTGGGACCAGCTGTTCGGGGAGCTGCTGGCGACGCTGGACGAGCTCGGCATCGCCGACGAGACGGCGATCATCGTCAGCGCCGACCACGGCGAGTCCTTCGGCGAGAACGGGTCCTACGGCGAGCACGGCCACGCCAACGAGGCGGTGCTGCGCCTGCCCCTGGTCGTCTACTGGCCCGGCGTCACCGACGACCTGCCCGAGTCGGCCCGGCACTGCGACAGCCTGCTCTACAACATCGACCTGGCTCCCACGCTGTGCGACCTGCTCGGCGTCCCGATCCCCTCTGGCTGGCAGGGCACCTCCTTCGCCGGTGCGGTGCGGGGGGAGGAGATCGGTTCGCGGGAGTACCTGGTGCTCGGCCAGGGGGCGCACACCTACCAGCGCGCGGTGCGCACCCGCGACCACATGTACATCCGCACGTACCACCCGGGCTGCATGAAGGTGGACTGGGAGCAGCTCTACGACGTCACCACCGACCCGCACCTGACCCGCAACCTGGTCGAGGAGCAGCCGGAGCTGGCGGGGACGATGCGCACCCACCTGGCCGAGTGGTGGCACACCTACGCCGGCCGGCCCGGCGCGCTGCCGGATCCAATGCAGACCACGCTGCAGGTGGGGCCGACGTACTACAACGACCCGGTCATGTACGCCGAGCACCTCCGCGCGACCGGACGTGCGCACCTGGCCGACGACCTCGAGCAGCAGCTGGCCACGGCCGTGGGCGCGACCCCGGTCTCCTGGCACGCCTCGGAGCAGTCCTGGACGCCGGAGCGCCGGGTCCGCATGGCGCGGATGTTCGCCCAGCGCGACGACGAGCTCGACTGAGCGGCCGCCCCGGCTCCGTGACCCTCGCAACGACGCCAGAGAGAAGCACTCCGATGCCCCGCCCGGATCTGCATGCCCTGATCGCCCGGCTCGACCTCAAGGCCAAGGTGCGGCTGCTCACCGGCAGCACGATGTACGGCCTGCACGCCGAGGAGGACATCGGCCTCGCCGAAATCCACCTGTCCGACGGGCCGACCGGGGTGCGCGGGCTGACCTTCACCAGCGGGCCCCCGGTGACGCTCTTCCCGAACGCGTCGCTGCTCGCCTCGGCGTGGAGCGACGAGGTGCTGCACGAGACCGGGCGGCTGCTCGCCGAGGAGGCCCGGGCGCAGGACGTCCACGTGGTGCTCGGCCCGACGATCAACCTGCACCGGAGCCTGCTGGGCGGCCGCCTCTTCGAGGCGTTCTCGGAGGACCCCTACCTCTCCGGCCGGCTGGCCACCGCCTATGTGCGGGGCCTGCAGGAGCAGGGCATCGGGGCCTGCCTGAAGCACGTCGTCGCCAACGAGTCCGAGACCGAACGGCACTCGGTGGACAGCGTGGTGGACGAGGCCACGCTGCGCGAGGTCTACCTGCTGCCGTTCGAGATGGCCGTCGCCGACGCCCAGCCGTGGTCGGTCATGGCTGCCTACAACCGGGTGAACGGGGTGTCCGCGACCGAGCACGACGGGCTGCTGAACGGCGTCGTCAAGGGGGAGTGGGCCTACGACGGGCTGGTCGTCTCCGACTGGTTCGCCACCCGGAGCACCGCGGCCTCGGCCAACGGCGGGCTGGACCTGGTCATGCCCGGACCGGTCGGGCCGTGGGGTGATGCCCTGGTGGCAGCGGTCTCGGCGGGAGAGGTGGCGGAGCGGATCGTCGACGAGCACCTGCACCGGCTGCTGCTGCTGGCCGAGCGCGTGAAGGCCCTGGGGGCGCCCCGGCCGGTGGTCGCCGAGCTGCCCCGGCCGGACAGCGACCTGCGCCGCGAGCAGCTCACCCGGCTGGCGGCCCAGGGCATGACCCTGGTCCGCAACGAGCGGGCCACCCTGCCCCTCGAGCGTGGGACCACGGTGGCGCTCATCGGACGGCACGCGATCGACACCGTCTGCATGGGCGGCGGATCAGCCCAGGTGAGGGCGGTGCACCAGGTGAGCATCGCCGACGGGCTCACCTCGTCGCTGGGGTCCGCGGTGAACGTCCTCGACGGTGTCGAGGTGCGCAGCCGGGCAGTGGCGGCCCGGGCCGGGACGGTGCTCGACCCGACCAGCGGCGAGAGCGGCGTGCACCTGCTGCTGCTGGGTGCCGACGGCGAGCTGATCGAGGAGCGGCACGAACGGACGGCCACCAGCATGATCGGTGTCGACGACGACCTGCCGGCGCCGGTGACCGAGGCCCGTTTCCGGGCGGTGGTCCCGCACGGTGGCGAGATGCAGCTCGGCGCCCTCGGGGTCGGCAACTGGCGGTTCGCCGTGGCCGGCACCCCGGTCGGGGGCTTCCAGCTCCGGCTGTCGACGGAGGACGCCGGCGAAGCGATCCTCCGGCCGCCGTCGGGCACCGTCCTGGCCGAGGTGCCCGACGGCGCGCTGGTCGAGGCCACCGTCGACCTGCGCACGGCCAGCGGGCTGGGCCGACCGGGGCGGATGGCGGGAGCCGGGCTGTTCGGCCTGGTCGCCGGCCCCGCGCCGCGCGACCGCGACGTGGTGCTCCGCGAGGCGGCGGACGCCGCCCGGGGGGCCGACGTCGCCGTGGTCGTCGTCGGGATGACCGAGGAGCAGGAGACCGAGTCGGTCGACAAGTCGACCCTCGCGCTGCCCGGCGAGCAGGACGCCCTGGTCCGGGCGGTGGCTGCCGCGGCCCGGCGCACCGTGGTCGTGGTCAACTCCGCGACCCCCGTGCTGATGCCGTGGATCGAGGAGGTGGACGCCGTGCTCGTCGCCGGGCTGCCCGGGCAGGAGGCCGGCCACGCGGTCGCCGCGGTGCTGCTGGGCGACCGCGAGCCCGCCGGCCGGCTGGTCTCCACCTGGCCGGTCGCGGACGGCGCAGCCCCGGCCTGGTCGGTGACGCCGGTCGACGGCCGGCTGGTCTACGCCGAGGGAGCCTTCCTGGGCCACCGCGGGCACGCCGCCGGCCGGGCGCCGGTGCCGCTGTTCTGGTTCGGGCACGGCCTGGGCTACGGGGACTGGGAGTACTCGGACGCGCGGCTGGTGGCCGGCGCCGAGCGCCCCGGCGTCGCGGTCACCGTGACCAACACCGGTCTGCGGCGGAGCCGGGAGGTGGTGCAGGTCTACCTGCAGCCGGCCGACCCCGAGCAACCGGTCCGGCTGGCCGGCTGGCAGGCGGTGATCGTCGAACCGGGGGAGAGCCGGACCGTGGAGGTGCCGACCGACCTGCGGATGTGGCGCCGGTGGGACGTTGCCTCGGGGGACTGGGACCTGCTGCCCGCGGCCGGTCAGCTCGTGCTCGCCCGCGGCCTGGGCGACGTCCGCGCGCGGCTGGCCCTCTCGTGAGCGCGGACAGCGCGCCCAGGGTCGCGACCACCTCGGGCACCGTCGTCGGGGTCCAGCGCGACACCGGCGCAGCGTTCCTGGGCATCCCGTACGCGCAGCCGCCGGTCGGGCCGCTCCGCTTCGCCGCACCGGTGCCCGTGGCGCCGTGGGACGGGGAGCGGGCGGCTACCGAGATCGGGCCGACGCCACAGCGGCGCCCGTTCCGAGCGGTCACCATGGTCCCGGAACGGTCGGTGCCCGGGGACGACACCCTGAGCCTGAACGTCTTCACACCGGCGCCCGGAGAGCCCGGAGCGCGGCTGCCCGTCCTCGTCTGGATCCACGGTGGGGGATTCGTCTCCGGGGTGTCGGCGAGCCCCTGGTACGACGGCTCCGCGTTCAACCGGGACGGCGTCGTGGTGGTCTCGCTCTCCTACCGGCTGGGCTTCGACGGGTACGGGTGGATCGAGGACGCGCCACTGAACCGTGGTCTCCTCGACCAGATCGCGGCGCTGGAGTGGGTGCAGGAGAACATCGCCGCGTTCGGGGGAGACCCGGCAGCGGTCACCATCGCCGGGCAGTCCGCGGGCGGCAGCTCCGTCATGTCACTGCTGGCCGTCCCGCGGGCACAGCACCTGTTCCGTGCGGTCATCAGCCAGTCGGGCGCGGACCGCACGCAGGACGCGGCCGCGTGCGAGCAGATCGGACGGAGGATGGCGGCGGCCGCCGGGGTGGCTCCCACGCGCGCCGGTTGGTCCCGGCTGAGCGAGGACGAGGTGCTCGACGTCCAGGCGCCCTTCGGGTTCCGCCCGCAGTCGGGGCCGGTGGACCCGGTCGCGTTCGCGCGCACGAGCCTCTTCCCCAGTGACGACGGGTTGGCCTTCGGGCCGGTCGTGGACGGTGACCTGGTCCCCCAACCGGTGGAGCAGGCCCTGGCACAGGGGGTGGGTGCGGACAAGCGGCTGCTGGCCGGCAGCACCGCGCACGAGTTCACGATGGTGCTGACCCGTGCCCGCGACGCCCTGGCGGGCGAGGACGTGCACGCCGTCCTCGTGCAGGCGGGGCTGCCGGCTGCCGCTGCCGAGGACCTGCTCCGCGGGAACCCGGAGTTGACCGAGCCGGCGCACCGGCTCGCGCAGCTGCGCACGGAGACGACGTTCCGGTTGCCCCTGTTGCGTTGGGCCGAGGCGCGGGCCACCCGCGGCGGCCCGGCGGACCGCACCTGGCTCTACGACTTCCGCTGGTCCGGGACGCCGCTGGGGCTGGCCGTGCACTGCGCGGAGATCCCCTTCGCCTGGGACCTGCTCGACGCCGTGGGAGTGCCGGCGGCACTGGGGCAGAACCCACCGCAGCCGCTGGCCGACGCCATGCACGGCGCGTGGGTCCGGTTCGTCCGGGACGGTGACCCCGGCTGGGCCCGGTGGACCGACGGCCGGATCGGCATGGTGTTCGACCAGGACAGCCACCCTGGGCCGCTGTACGAGGTCGAGCGTCGACTCCAGCAGGCCCTCAGCACCGCCGCCCGACCTGAACGTCCCGCAGCCGACCTCCCCGAGGAGCACGCATGAAGGCCATCGTCCTGATGTTCGACAGCCTGAACCGGCACATGCTGCCGTCCTACGGCGACACGTTCGTCGACGCCCCCAACTTCGCCCGGCTGGCGGAGCGCACGGTGACGTTCGACAGCTTCTACGCCGGGTCGATGCCCTGCATGCCGGCCCGCCGGGAGATGCACACCGGCCGGTACAACTTCCTGCACCGCAGCTGGGGGCCGCTCGAGCCGTTCGACGACTCGATGCCGGAACTGCTGAAGCAGGCCGGCGTGCACACCCACCTCGCCACCGACCACCAGCACTACTTCGAGGACGGCGGCGGCGACTACCACACCCGCTACTCGACCTGGGAGTTCTTCCGCGGCCAGGAGGGCGACCCGTGGAAGGGTGTCGTCCCGCGGCCCACCGACCCGGTGGTCAGCTACCCCGGCCCGCCGTTCTTCCAGGCGATGCGTCGGCAGGACGTCATCAACCGCAGCTACATGCCGACCGAGGCCGATCACAACCAGACCCGCACGGTCGATGCCGGGATCCACTTCCTGGAGACCAACGCCGACGCGGACAACTGGTTGCTGCAGCTGGAGCTGTTCGACCCGCACGAGCCGTTCTTCACGCACGAGGACTACAAGAAGCGCTACGCGCACGACTACGACGGCCCGGAGTTCGACTGGCCCGGCTACCAGAAGGTGACCGAGCCCGCCGACCAGGTCGAGCACGCACGGTACGAGTACGCGGCGCTGGTCTCGATGTGCGACGCGTCGCTCGGACGGCTGCTGGACTTCATGGACGGCCACGACATGTGGGCCGACACCATGCTGATCGTCAACACCGATCACGGCTTCCTGCTCGGCGAGCGGGGCTGGTGGGCCAAGTCGGCGATGCCGTGGTTCAACGAGCTGGTCCGCCTGCCCTTCTTCCTCTGGGACCCGCGCACCGGTGAGCGGGGCACGCGCTGCGGGGCGCTGGCCCAGACGATCGACCTGGCGCCGACGCTGCTCCGCTTCTTCGGCCTCGAGCCGACACCGGACATGCAGGGCCGGGACCTGGCCGATGCGCTGGCCGCAGGCCGCCTGGCCCGCGAGGGTGCGCTCTTCGGGGCGCACGGGGGCCACGTCAACGTCACCGACGGCCGGTACGTCTACATGCGGGCGCCGGCCGAGGCCGCCAACGCCCCGCTGGACGAGCACACCCTGATGCCCAACCACATGCGCAGCCGGTTCGGGGTGGGGGAGCTCGCCGCCTGGGAGCCGGCCGAGCCGTTCTCGTTCACCAAGGGCCTGCGGACCATGCGCATCCCGGCCGGCCCGGCCCGGAACAACCCCTGGCTGCACGGGACGCTGCTGTTCGACCTGGCGGCGGACCCCGGCCAGCAGCACCCCTTGCAGGACGACGACGTCGAGCTCCGGATGCTGCGGCTGCTGGCCCGACTGATGCACGAGAACGACGCACCGGCCAGCCAGTTCCAGCGGCTGGGCATCCCGTTCGACGGCGAGATCGGCGCCGAGCACCTGCTGGTGCGGGCGCAGGCCGACCGGGCTGCCGCCACTGCCGAGCCGCTGCCGCCGCTGGCCGACCTGCCCGCCGCCGACCTGCTGACCGAGCCGCTGCCCCGGCTGCTGCAGGACGACCGGGCGCGGGCGGTGGTGGAGCGGCACGCCCCCGAGCTCACCCAGACGGAGCTGCTCACGATCCCGCCGACCATGGGGTTGCTGGGCATGGCGCGGGCCGCGCTGCTGCCTGCCGCGACGCTGCGGGCACTGGCCGAGGACCTCGCCGTCCGCTGACGGGGTGCCACGGCCCCGTGGTCAGCCCTCCGCCGCGGCGGCGTAGCGGGCGGCGAGCGTGGCGCAGGCGTCGCGCAGCTGCGGTGGGCCGACGACGCGGACCCCCGGTGTCGAACCGGCCGAGCGTCGCGGCCAGCCCGACCCAGGACCAGGCGCCCAGGGTCAGCCGGCAGCGCCCGGGGCCGAGCGGCTCCACCGTCCCGTCGAGCGCGAACGGCGCCACCTCCGTGGCCGGCAGCTCCAGCTCGACCACGCCGGTGCAGGGCCACCCGGCGGCGCCGGTCGAGCCCCGGAACCGGGCGTCGACGAAGGCCGCGACGTCGTCACCGGGTAGGCCGCGGGGGGTGAAGCGCGGACCGGTGGGGGTGCGCGGGCTGATCCGGTCCGCGCGGAAGGTCCGCCAGTCGGCGCGGTCGAGGTCCCAGCCGACGAGGTACCACCGCCCGGCCCGGCTGACCAGGTGGTGCGGCTCCACCCGCCGCAGGGGTGGGGGCTGCGCCGGGTCGTCCCCGGAGGAGGCGGCGGCGTGGTCGAAGCGCAGCACCTCCCGCGCACGGATCGCGGTGGTGAGCGCCACCAGCACCGCCGGGTCGAGCTGGTCGCCGTCGGCGGGAACAGGCGTGACCTGGACGGCGTCGACCCGGTGCCGCAGCCGGGCCGGCATCACCTGGCGCACGGTGGCCAGGGCGCGGGCCGCCGCCTCGGTGATCCCCGCTCCGCTGGCCGCGGCGACCCGCAGCGCGACGGCGAGGGCGACCGCCTGGTCGTCGTCGAACAGCAACGGCGGCAGCTGCGCGCCGGCCGCGAGGCGGTACCCGCCGTCGGGGCCCTTGACCGCCTGCACCGGGTAGCCGAGCTCCCGGAGCCGGTCCACGTCGCGGCGCACGGTGCGCGGGGTGACCCCGAGCCGCTCGGCGAGCACGGCGCCGGGCCAGTCCCGGCGCGCCTGCAGCAGCGACAGCAGCGCCAGCAGCCGGGAGGAGGTTCCGTTCACGTCGCCGATGATGCCCCGGGTAGAGGACAGAACCTGTCCGCTTTCCTCGCCAGAGTGGCTGCACACCGCCGGCGAGCAGCGCCGGTGGGCAGGACCCAGAGGCGAGGAGCCCGACATGAGCGTCACCACGACCACCCACCTGAACTTCCGCGGCCAGGCCCGCGAGGCACTGGAGCACTACGCCACCGTCTTCGGTGGGGAGGTCATGGCGTTCACGTTCGCCCAGGGCGGCGACGAGCGGGACGCCGCCGACGGGGCCGTGCCCGACCAGCTGAAGTGGGGCGGCGTGCAGTCGCCCGGCGGCTTCTCGGTCATGGCGTTCGACGTCCCGCCGAACCGGCCGTACGACGCCGGCACCGACGCCGTCCACGTCTCGGTGCGCGGCGACGACGCCGAGGAGATCACCCGGTACTGGCACGGGCTGGCAGAGGGCGGCACCGTGCGGGCGTCGCTGGGCCCGGCGGGCCACGCCCCGCTCTACGGCATGGTCACCGACCGCTTCGGGGTGACCTGGGTCCTCGACGTGGTCATCCCGTACAACGGCTGACCCGTCCGGCCGGGGGCGCGGGCCGAGGGGTCCGCTGCCCCCGGTGCGGCCGGTCAGCGGTCGCGCGGGCGAGCGGTCCGCAGCACCGGTGGCGGCGTCGGGCGCGGTCGGCCGCTGCGTGGCGATGACCCGGGCGCCCCAGTGCCCCGCCGTCCGCACCAGCTCCTGGCGTCCTCCGGCGCGCCGGTCACTCCGGCCAGGGCGAGTTCTCGATGACCTCCACGAAGTCGACGTGCCGGTAGCCGGGCACCCGGTGCTCCAGGACGTCGCCGTTGACCGTGCCGAACGTGGTGTCGGGGCGGTGGCGGAAGCCGTCGGCGAAGGCATCGACGATCGCCGTCTTGAACCCGGGACGGGGATGGGCGGCGGTCACCGCGGCGACGTCGGCGGGTGGGAGGTCGCGGTAGCCGATGCCCAGGACGTCGGTCTCCACGCCGGCAGTGACCAGGGCGATCTCCGGCTCCAGCCGCCAGGGCACCTCGGGCGTGGTGTGCAGCGCGATCGCCTCCCAGACCAGCCGCACCCGCGGCTCGGGCACGTCGTGCGCCTGCAGGAACGCCCGCGCCTCGTCCGCGCCGTCGAGCTCGAACCGCTGGTCGTCGCGGCGGTGGCGCTCGGTCAGGCCCAGGTCGTGGAACATCGCGCCGACGTAGAGCAGCTCCGGGTCGGCGCTCAGGCCCAGCCGCCGGCCCTGGAGCGAGCCGAAGAGGAAGACCCGGCGGGAGTGGTGGAAGAGCAGGTCGTCGGTGGCGTCGCGGACCAGCTCCGTGGCCTCCCTGGTCAGGGTGGAGTCGGGGACGGCGACGCCGGCGATGGTCTCGGTCACGGGGTTCCTCTCGGTCAGGCGGTCCGGGGCTTGCCCAGGTACATCACCGCGTCCGCCCGGGCGATCAGCGTCGCGGCGTCGTCGGCGTCCCGGGGGAAGAGCGCGGCCCCCGAGCTGGCGGTCAGCCGGACGGTGACGCCGGCCAGCTCGAGCGGGCGGCCGAGCGCGGCGTGCAGGTGCTGCTGCACGCGGCGGACGGTCTCCTCGGCGGTGACCGTGCCCCGGAGACCCGGCGGCACGCCGTCGGTCGGGGGCAGGACGGCGAGGACGGCGAGGAACTCGTCCCCGCCGAGCCGTCCGAGCAGGTCGCCGGCGCGGAGCGCCCCGCGCAGCCGGGTCGCCGCCCCGACGAGCGCCGCGTCGCCGACGGCGTGGCCGAAGCGGTCGTTGATGGCCTTGAACCCGTTGAGGTCGATCAGCACGACGGCGACGGTGCTCCCGCTCCGCCGGGCCCGGCGCAGCTCGAGGTCCAGGTGCTCCAGCACGTGCGCCCGGTTGGGGAGGCCGGTCAGCTCGTCGTGGTGCGCGAGGTACGTCGTCCGCCGTTCCCGTTCGACGCGGGCGGTCACGTCGAGCTGGCTGCCGATGTAATGGGTGATCTCCCCGCCGTTCCAGACGGCGCTGACCCGGACCTCGTTCCAGAACGGGGAGCCGTCGCGCCGGTGGTTGAGCAGCACCGCGTGCACGTCACGGCCGGCGAGGAGCCGCCGGCGGATCGGCTGGACTTGGCTGGCGTCGGTGTCCGGGCCCTGGAGGAAGCGGCAGTTGCGGCCCAGGACCTCCGCTTCGGTGTACCCGGTGATGCGCAGGAACGCGGCGTTCACGTAGACCAGGGGCAGGTCGGGCAGCCGCGCGTCGGCGATGACGATGCCGTTGCTCGCGACGGCGACGGCCCGCAGCATCAGGTCGGGCAGCTCGTCCTCGGCCACCCGGAGGACCTCGGTGTCGGCGCGGTGCTCGGTCACCAGCACCTGGGCCGGGCCGGTGGTCATGGGCCGCACCCTGTCCAGCACGAGGCCGGCCGCGTCGAGCACCCGCTGTCGGTCGTAGGTCAGCGCGTAGTCCAGCCGCCGCTCCGTGGCCTCGGCCGGCCCCCCGGACCCGCGGACCCCCGGCGGCACCTCGCGCGCGGCGAGCGCGGCGGCGAAGTGCGGGCTGACGATCGTCACGACCCACTCGGCGGCCAGCGGGTCGTCGGGCTCCAGCGCAGTGCCCACGACTCCCGGGACCGGCTCGGCGGGCATGCCGACGCCGGTCACCGCGGTCAGGGCGGTGACGCTGCCGAGCGTCTCGTACCGGCGGCGCGTGCGCGCGTTCAGCGACGCCGCGTGCTGGAAGTTCGCCAGGACCACGGTCTGCTCGTCCAGCAGCAGGGCCTGCCGTTCGAGCTGGCGGGTCATCGACGCCAGCAGCGGCACGCTGGTGCGCTGGGGCGCCGTCGCCGTGGCGAGGACCGTGTACGGCGTGACCGCCGCCCCCTCCGCCGCCGCCCCCTCCGCCGCCGCCCCCTCCGCCGACGCCACCACCCGGGGGCTCCGCGGCCGGAAGCGCACCGCCCGCATGCCGGTCGGCAGCCGCGGCTCGGGGCGGCCGAACATCCAGCCCTGCCCCAGCCGGGCACCCAGTGCCAGGGCCCGCTCGAGGTGCTGCTCGGTCTCGATCCCCTCGGCCAGGACGACGGCGCCGGAGCGTTCCGCCTCGGCCCGGACGGCGTTGACCACCCCGGCCACCTGCAGCGTGGTGTGCCCCCGCACCAGGGCCAGGTCGAGCTTGATGACGTCCGGTCGCAGGAAGGACACCAGCGCCAGCCCGGCCGGCTCGGCGCCGACGTCGTCCAGCGCCACCCGCCAGCCGATGTCCCGGGCCCGCCGCACCCCGCGGACGAGGTCCGCCGGGCGTTCCAGCAGGTCGCGTTCGGTCACCTCGAGCACGATCTGCACCAGCGCCGGGGTGCGCTCGGCGAGCTCGGCCAGGTCGTCCGCGGAGAGGGTCGCCAGGGTCGCCGGCTCGATGTTCACGAACAGCGTCGTGGGCTCGGGGACGTCGGCCACCCCGGCCAGCGCGGCGCGCAGGCAGGCGCGGTCGAGCGCCGCGGTCGTCCCGGCGGCCGCGGCGGCGGCGAACAGGCGGGTCGGTGACTCCAGGGGCGCGGCCTCGCCGCGCGACAGCGCCTCCACGGCCACCAGCGCACCGTCGTGCAGGTCGACGATCGGCTGGAACAGCGATCGCACCGCGTCAACCGAGCGCAGCGGCCGGGGCATGCACCTCAGCCTCCCACGTGGTCCGGCGACGGGCGCGGCGTCGAGCACGCCACTCGCCCACGGGGTACGGCAGGATCCGGCCGGTGAGCAGTTCATCGGCCGCCGACCAGCGCCTGAGCGACCTCGCGCGGCTGCGCCGGGTCCGCGACCGGATCGACCGGGAGCACGCCCGTCCCCTGGACGTCGAGGCGCTCGCCCGGGGCGCGCACATGTCCGCCGGCCACCTGAGCCGGGCGTTCCGGGCCGCCTACGGGGAGCCGCCGCACGCCTACCTGATGACCCGGCGCATCGAACGCGCGATGGCGCTGCTGCGCCGGGGTGACCTGAGCGTCACCGAGGTGTGCTTCGCTGTGGGCTGCTCATCGCTGGGCACCTTCAGCACCCGCTTCACCGAGTTGGTCGGCGTGCCGCCCAGCGTCTACCGGCGGGAGGCGGCGGGGGCGACGGCGGGCATGTCGCCGTGCGTGGCCCGGCAGGTGACCAGACCGGTCAGGAATCGAGAAGCACCGGCACCCGTGCCGTCCCTAGCGTGACCGGCATGGACACCAAGGACGCCAGGGACGCCAGGGACAGCCAGGACGCCAGGGACAGCAAGGACGCCAGGGACATGGACCTCACCATCCACTCCAGCTTCCTGCCGCACAGCGATCCGGACGCCTCCCTGCGGTTCTGGCGCGACGTCCTCGGGTTCGACGTCCGCCTCGACGTCGGGTACGAGGGGATGCGCTGGATCACCGTGGGCCCGCCCGGTCAGCCCGACACGGCGATCGTGCTGCACCCGCCGGCCGCCGGGCCCGGTCTCACCGACGCCGAGCGCCGCACGATCGAGGAGCTGCTGGCCAAGGGCAGCTTCTTCGGGGTCAACCTGGCCACCCCGGACCTGGACGGGACGTTCGCGGCGCTGGTCGGCAGCGGCGTCGAGGTGGTCCAGGAGCCGACCGATCAGCCCTATGGTCTGCGTGACTGCGCGGTCCGCGACCCCGCGGGCAACCTGATCCGGATCCAGCAGCTGCGGTGAGCAGCCGGGCCCAGCCGGGCGGAGGGAGAGTGCGATGAGCACGGCCACCGGGACCGACGCGCCGTCCCGCGAGACGCACGCGGCCGACCGGCACGACCTGATCCGGGTGATCGGCGCGCGGCAGAACAACCTCAAGGACGTCAGCGTCGAGATCCCGAAGCGCCGGCTGACGGTGTTCACCGGCGTCTCCGGGTCGGGCAAGAGCTCGCTGGTGTTCGGCACGATCGCCGCGGAGTCGCAGCGGCTGATCAACGAGACCTACAGCGCCTTCGTGCAGGGCTTCATGCCGTCGCTGGCCCGGCCGGACGTCGATCTGCTCGACGGACTGACGACGGCGATCATCGTCGACCAGGAGCGGATGGGCGCCAACCCGCGCTCCACGGTGGGCACCGCGACCGACGCCAACGCGATGCTGCGGATCCTGTTCAGCCGGCTGGGCGAGCCGCACATCGGCTCGCCGCAGGCCTTCTCCTTCAACGTCGCCTCGATCAGCGGCGCCGGCGCGGTCACCTTCGAGCAGGGCGGGAAGACGGTCAAGGAGCGCCGCGAGTTCAGCATCACCGGCGGCATGTGCCCCCGCTGCGAGGGGATGGGCCGGGTCACCGACATCGACGTCACCCAGCTCTACGACGACAGCAAGTCGCTCAACGAGGGCCCGTTCACCGTCCCCGGCTACAGCGCCGACGGCTGGTACGGGCGCATCTACAGCGGCTCCGGCTTCTTCGACCCGGACAAGCCGATCCGCGACTACACCGAGACCGAGCTGCACGACCTGCTGCACCGCGAGCCGACCAAGATCAAGGTCGACGGGATCAACCTGACCTACGAGGGCCTGATCCCGAAGATCCAGAAGTCGATGCTGAGCAAGGACCGGGAGGCGATGCAGCCACACGTCCGGGCGTTCGTGGACCGGGCGGTCGTCTTCACCACCTGCCCGGACTGCGCCGGCACGCGGCTGAGCGCGGAGGCCCGGTCGTCGCGGATCCGCGGCAAGAACATCGCCGACGTCTGCGCGATGCAGATCAGCGACCTCGCCGAGTGGGTCCGGGCGCTCGACGAGCCGTCCGTGGCACCGCTGCTGGGCGGGCTGGGGGAGACCCTGGACGCCTTCGTGGAGATCGGGCTGGGCTACCTCAGCCTCGACCGGCCCGCGGGCACGCTGTCCGGCGGCGAGGCGCAGCGCACCAAGATGATCCGCCACCTCGGCTCCTCGCTCACCGACGTCACCTACGTCTTCGACGAGCCGACGATCGGCCTGCACCCGCACGACATCGGGCGGATGAACGACCTGCTGCTCCGGTTGCGCGACAAGGGCAACACCGTGCTGGTCGTCGAGCACAAGCCGGAGACCATCGCGATCGCCGACCACGTCGTCGACCTCGGCCCCGGCGCCGGTACGGCGGGCGGCACGATCTGCTTCGAGGGCACGGTCGAGGGGCTGCGGGCCAGCGGCACCCTCACCGGCCGGCACCTCGACGACCGGGTCTCGGTGAAGCCCGCCGTCCGCACGCCGTCGGGCGCGCTGGAGGTGCGCGGTGCGAGTACCCACAACCTGCGCGACGTCGACGTCGACATCCCGCTGGGCGTGCTGGTGGTGCTGACCGGGGTGGCGGGGTCGGGCAAGAGCTCGCTCATCTCGGGGTCGGTGTCCGGCCGGGACGGCGTCGTGACGGTCGACCAGACCCCGATCCGCGGCTCCCGCCGGAGCAACCCGGCGACCTACACCGGGCTGCTGGACCCGATCCGCAAGGCCTTCGCCAAGGCCAACGGCGTCAAGCCGGCGCTGTTCAGCGCCAACTCGGAGGGCGCCTGCCCCACGTGCAAGGGCGCCGGGGTGGTGTACACCGACCTGGCGACGATGGCCGCCGTCGCCACCCCCTGCGAGGAGTGCGAGGGCCGGCGGTTCCAGGCCTCGGTGCTGGAGTACCGCCTGGGTGGGCGGGACATCAGCGAGGTGCTGGCCATGTCGGTGGCGGAGGCCGAGGAGTTCTTCGGCGCCGGTGACGCGCGCACGCCGGCCGCGCACAAGGTGCTGACCCACCTGGCCGACGTGGGGCTCGGCTACCTCACCCTCGGCCAGCCGCTCACCACGCTGTCCGGCGGCGAGCGGCAGCGGCTCAAGCTGGCGACCCACATGGGGGAGCCGGGCGGCGTCTACGTGCTGGACGAGCCCACCACCGGCCTGCACCTGGCCGACGTGCAACAGCTGCTCGGCCTGCTCGACCGGCTGGTCGACGCCGGGACGTCGGTCGTCGTCATCGAGCACCACCAGGCGGTGATGGCGCACGCCGACTGGATCATCGACCTCGGGCCGGGGGCCGGCCACGACGGCGGCCGGGTGGTCTTCGAGGGCACCCCGGCCGACCTGGTGGCCTCGCGCGCCACCCTGACCGGTGAGCACCTGGCGGCCTACGTCGGCGGGTGAGCCCGGCCGCGGGTGGACAGGGTGTTTACAACGTAAACAGCGCTGTCTAGACTGCCTCGATGCCGCTGATCCTCCACGTCGGCGGGCCCCGTGACGGCCAGGTCGACGACCTGCCGGACGACGCCCTCGCCTCCTCGCTGCTGGTCTACGACGGGCCCCGGTGGCTCGGCGTCTACGAGCGGGTGGAGCCCCGGCGCACCGTCGACACGCCCCGCGGCCCGGCCGAGGTCTGGGCGGTGCACGAGTAGCCGACCGCGCCCCCCTGTGTGGCGGGCTTCCGCCGGCGCCTCACCCCACGCCCGGCGGGCGGGCCCGAGGCGCCGTGTCCGCATGCCGCTTTGTCGACATGACGGCATGCGGACATGGCGACCGGGGGGCGTCGGCTCGGAAGGGGTCGGTCGTCCGCCAGGTCAGGGGGTGGCGGTCCGGGTTCCGCCGGTGGTGGCCGGTGCCCGTTCCGCCTGATGGTGGCTGGGGTTCCCGGTGGTCGAGCGCCGGATGGTCGCCGCTTCGTCGGGGAGGTGTCGGGTGGTTCGGCCGGTGCCTGGGTGTGTGCTCACGGCGGTTCCGGGAAACCCAGGGGCATGGCCAAGAACAACGATGCAGATGCCCAGCGCGCCGCCGTCCGCGAGGCACACCGCAATGGTGAGTCCCCCAGCGCCGCGGGAGTGACCACCGGCGCGTCCAAGCAGACCCGCCACGTGCGCAAGGGCGAGGACCGGCACGAGCACTCCAGCGCCCAGGGCAAGAGCAAGACCTGATCCGCCCGCGGGCAGCGGGAGCGGGCGCCCCGGTCAGCTGGCCAGCACCACCAGCAGGCTGCGCGGCCCGTGCACGCCCTCCACCCGCTCCAGCTCGATGTCACTGGTCGCCGACGGGCCGCTGACCATGGTCAGCGGCCGCAGTGGGTCCAGCCGGGCGATGCCCTCGGGCACCCCGCGGACGACCTGGTCGGCGGTCACCACACAGACGAGCACGTCGGGCAGCAGGGACAGCGCGCGCCGGCCGCAGGCGGGGGAGCCGTCGAGCACCAGGGTGCCGGTCTCGGCGATCGCCACGGCGACGGCGGTGACCGACGCCGTCCGCTCGGCCAGCTGGGAGGCGGGCCGGTCGTCGTCGACGTCGCAGCCGGCCGGGCGCCAGTCCGCGGGCAGCCCCGGCGCCACGACGACGCCGGACGCCGGCCAGCCGGTGCCGAGCCCCCGGTCGAGCGCCGCAGCGACCGTCGCGCCGATCTCACCGGCCGCGCAGCGGAGCACGTCGGCGCGGTAGTCCTCGACCCGCTCGAAGAGGAGGTCGAGCAGGGCGGCGTCGGCGGGCACGTCGTCGGCCTGCCGGTAGTCGCGTGCCACCTCGGGCGCGGGTGACCGGGTTTCCCCGAGCGCGGACCGGATCCGGCCGAGCACCTCCTCGCGTGAACTCACTTCCCGTGCTCCTCGGTCCACTGCTGCACGAAGGTCCTCGCCGGCGGGGTGGGCAGGTCGCGGCTGCGCGTCCACCCGGCGACCGGCGGCGGGAACACGTTGGGCAGGGTCGGCCGCCCGCGGGCGATCAGTCGGCCGAGCCGGGCCACCCGCTGGGTGAGGTGCCACAGCCGCGGGTTGCTCATCGCCCGGGCCAGCGCCCGGAAGGCGGTGCCCTCGGCGGTCGGCCGTTCCTGGGCCTCGACGTGCTCGGCGCGCAGGTGCACCAGGATCGAGGGGATGTCGATCGCCACCGGGCAGACCTCGTAACAGGCGCCGCACAGCGACGACGCATAGGGCAGTGAGGCGTTGTCCTCCACCCCGGTGAGCATCGGGGAGAGGACCGCGCCGATCGGGCCGGGGTAGACCGAGCCGTAGGCGTGCCCGCCGGCCCGTTCGTAGACCGGGCACACGTTCAGGCAGGCCGAGCAGCGGATGCAGTGCAGCGCCTCGCGGCCCACCTCGTCGGCGAGCACCGCCGTCCGGCCGTTGTCCAGCAGCACCAGGTGGAACTCCTGGGGGCCGTCGCCGGCGGTCACGCCGGCCCAGGTGGAGGTGTAGGGGTTCATCCGCTCGCCGGTGGAGGAACGGGGCAGCAGCTGCAGGAACACCTCCAGATCGCGCCAGGTCGGCACCACCTTCTCGATCCCCATCACGGTGATCAGCGTCTCCGGGAGGGTCAGGCACATCCGCCCGTTGCCCTCGCTCTCCACCACGGTCAGCGTGCCGGTCTCGGCGATGCCGAAGTTCGCCCCGCTCACCGCCACGCGTGCCCGCAGGAACCGCTCGCGCAGGTGGGCGCGGGCAGCCATCGCCAGCTGGCGGGGGTCGTCGGTGAGATGGGGGTCGACGCCGGGGATGGTGCCGGCGAAGATCTCCCGGATCTCGGCCCGGTTCTTGTGGATCGCCGGCACCAGGATGTGCGAGGGCCGGTCCTCGCCCAGCTGCACGATGAGCTCGGCCAGGTCGGTCTCGAAGACGTCCAGGCCGACCTCCTCCAGCGCCTCGTTCAGGCCGATCTCCTGGGTGGCCATCGACTTGACCTTGACCACCTCCCGGGTGCCGGTGGCCTGCACCAGCCGGGTGACGATCGCGTTGGCCTCGTTGGCGTCGCGGGCCCAGTGCACCGTGCCGCCACGGGCGGTGACCTGGCGCTCGAGCTCCACCAGGTGGTCGTCGAGCCGGGCCATGGTCGCGGCCTTGATCGCCTTGCCCGCGGCGCGCAGCTGCGCCCAGTCGGGCACCTCGTCGACCACCCGGGCCCGCTTGCCGCGGATCGTGCTGGTCGCGTGGCCGAGGTTGGCCCGCAGCTGCCCGTCGCGGAGGGCACCGCGGGCGGCATCGGGGAACGACTGGTCCCCACGCAGGTGGCCGACCCCGCGGGGGGCGGTCGGGAGACCCAGGAACGTCGCGGTCACGAGGTCACCGTCCCGGTGACCAGGGCCTGGTCGTGCTCGGTGGCGGCCAGGATCTCCGCGAGGTGCACCGTGCGGGTGCCCGCGCGCAGCCGGGACAGCCCGCCACCGATGTGCATCAGGCAGGATGCGTCCCCGGCGGTGCACACCTCGGCGTGCGTGCCCAGCACGTTGGCCATCTTGTCGGTCAGCATCGCCGTCGAGGTGTCGGCGTTCTTCACCGCGAACGTGCCGCCGAAGCCGCAGCACTGCTCCGCGCCGGGCAGCTCGACCAGCTCCAGCCCGCGCACCGCGCGGAGCAGCCGCAGCGGCCGGTCACCGACGCCGAGCATCCGCAGCGAGTGGCAGGTCGGGTGGTACGTGACCCGGTGCGGGTAGTACGCGCCGACGTCGGTCACCCCGATCACGTCGACCAGGAACTGGGACAGCTCGTACGTGCGCCCGGCCAGTTCGTCGGCGGCCTGCGCCAGCGCCTCGTCCCCGGCCCGCCGGGCGACGGCGGCCTGCTGGTGGTGGATCGAGGCCACGCAGGAGCCGGACGGCGCGACGACCACCTCCGCACCCTCGAAGGCGCGCACGTGGTTGGCGACGATCGACACCGCCTCGCGCCGGTAGCCGGTGTTGACGTGCATCTGCCCGCAGCACGCCTGGGTGGGTGGGACGACGACCTCCTGGCCCAGGCGCTGCAGCAGCGCCGCGGTGGCCACCGCCACCGACGGCGTCATGGTGTCCACCAGGCAGGTGGCGAAGAGTGCGACCTTCAACTGAGACCTCCGCTCAGCTCGCGACGGACCGGCTGGGGTGCCGGACCATGCTGGACTCGCGGACGACGAGCGTGGGCTCGAAGACCGGTTGCTGGTGCTGGTGGCCCTCGCCGGCAGCCTCGTCCAGCAGCAGCTCCGCCGCCCGACGGCCGAGCTCGTGGCGGGGCTTGCGGACCGAGGTCAGCGGGACGGCGGCGGCCGCGGCGTAGTCGATGTCGTCGTAACCGACGATGCTGAAGTCGTCGGGCACCCGGACCTCCCGGCGCACCATCTCCTGGAGCACGCCCATCGCCAGCAGGTCGTTCGCGCAGACCGCGGCGGTGGGACGCTGCCCGGGGGGCAGCCCGAGGAGGCGGGACGCCGCCTCGCGGCCACCGGCCACGGTGAGCGCCTCGGGGGTGATCACGGCCAGGGCGTCGTCGGAGCCGGTGCCCTCGCGGACGGCGGCGACGACCCCCTGGTACCGCTCCTGTAGCTGCGGCAGCCCGCCGGGGCCGCCGATGAAGGCGATCCGGCGGTGCCCGTGGCCGAGCAGGTGGTCCGCGGCCAGCCGGCCGCCCAGGACGTCATCGACGGCGACGGCGCACTGGTCGGACCCGGGCGCGCGGCGGTCCAGCAGCACGACCGGAACGCCGCGCTGTCGCAACGTCTCGACCTGCGGGGAGAGCTCGGCGGTCGGGGTGAGGACGACCCCGCGGACCCGCTGCTCGGTGAGCGCGTCGAGGTGGGCGGCCTCCTTGGCCGGGCGGCCGTCGGAGTTGCACAGGACCACCGACAGCCCCTGCGCGTTGGCCACCTCCTCCACCCCGCGGGCGACGTCGGTGAAGAAGGGGTTGGCGATGTCGAGCACCACCAGCCCGATGGTGCGGCTGCGGCCGGCGCGCAGCTGGCGGGCCGACTCGTTGCGCACGAAGCCGAGGGTGGTGATGGCGGTCAGCACCCGGTCGCGGGTCGCGGGGCTGACCGAGTCGGGCCGGTTGAGGACGTTGCTGACCGTGCCGACCGAGACTCCGGCGTGGACGGCGACGTCCCGGATGCTGGCGGTCAGTGTCGCCCCCCTCGGTTCCCCGGCCGGCCCGTTGACCGCTCGCATGCAGCATCCTACTGTGGCCCACAGCACCTTGTGAATCGTTTCAGTGGGGAGCCGTCGTGCCGCGGGTCTGTTTCACCCTGCAGGTCCGGGCCGACCGGCTCACCGAGTACCGCGAGCGCCACGCCGCGGTCTGGCCGGAGATGCTCCGTGCGCTGCGCGACGCCGGCTGGCGCGACTACCAGCTCTTCCTGCGCCCCGACGGGCTGCTCGTCGGCGTCGTCGAGACCGACGACCTGGCCGCCGCGCAGGCCGCGGTGGACGCCGCGGACGTCAGCTCCCGGTGGGAGGCCGAGATGGCCCCCTTCTTCGAGAGCGGGGACGGCCGCGGCAAGGCCACGCTCGACCTCGTCTTCGACCTCGACGCCCAGCTGCGGGCCGCCGGGGAGCACACCACCACGAACGGAGAGACCCCGTGACCACCGATCTCCGCGGCCAGGCCCTGACCGCGCTCGCTCAGCAGACCATCGAGCTGCCGTCCTGGGCGTTCGGCAACGCCGGCACCCGGTTCAAGGTCTTCAGCACCCCCGGCGTCCCCCGCGACCCGTTCGAGAAGATCAGCGACGCCGCCGTGGTGCACCGCTACACCGGCGCCGCCCCGCGGGTCTCGCTGCACATCCCGTGGGACCTCGTCGAGGACTTCGGCAAGCTCGCGCAGCACGCCACCGACGAGGGCGTCTCGATCGGCGCCATCAACTCGAACCTGTTCCAGGCCGACGAGTACAAGCTCGGCTCGCTCACCCACGCCGACCCGGCCGTGCGGGCCAAGGCCGTGGCCCACCACGTGCAGTGCATCGACGTCATGCGGGCCACCGGGTCGACCGACCTGAAGATCTGGCTGCCCGACGGGACGAACTACCCCGGCCAGGACGACATCCGGGACCGGCAGGAGCGGCTGGCCGAGTCGCTGCAGCAGATCTACGCCGAGCTGGACCCCGAACACCGGCTGATCCTCGAGTACAAGTTCTACGAGCCGTACTTCTACACGATGGACATCCCCGACTGGGGCACCTCGCTGCTGCACTGCCTGGCCCTGGGCGAGCAGGCGAAGGTCGTGCTGGACACCGGCCACCACGCGCCGAACACCAACATCGAGTTCATCGTCGCCCAGCTGCTGCGCGTCGGCCGGCTCGGTGCCTTCGACTTCAACTCCCGCTTCTACGGCGACGACGACCTGATCGTGGGCTCGGCCGACCCGTTCCAGCTCTTCCGGATCATGAACGAGATCGTCCGGGCCGACGCGCTGCGCCCGGACTCCGGCGTCAACTTCATGCTCGACCAGTGCCACAACATCGAGCCGAAGATCCCCGGCCAGATCCGCTCGGTGATGAACGTGCAGGAGGCCACCGCCAAGGCGCTGCTGGTCGACCGCGAGGCGCTGCGGGCCGCCCAGCAGTCCGGTGACGTACTCGGCGCCAACGCCGCGCTGATGGACGCCTACAACACCGACGTCCGCCCGCTGCTCGCCGAGCTGCGCGAGTCGACGGGCCTGCCCGCCGACCCCTACCGGGCCTACGTCGCCTCCGGCCACCAGGAGCAGATCGCCACCGAGCGCGTCGGGGGCCAGCAGGCCTCCTGGGGCGCCTGAACGAGGCAGAAGGCCCCTGCTGCCCCCCACCACTCGCCAGCTCGCGGCGGGCCCCTGCACCAGGGCCGAGCGCCGACAGTCTCCACCGACGCAAAGGAACCCCTCGTGACCAATCCCGTGGTCAGTGACCTGCTCGCCCGCAGCAACCGCCTCGGCGCGGATCCGCGGAACACCAACTACGCCGGTGGCAACACCTCCGCCGCCGGCACGGAGACCGACCCGGTCACCGGGCAGCCCGTCGAGCTGCTCTGGGTGAAGGGCTCCGGCGGCGACCTCGGCACCCTGAAGGAGGCCGGCCTGGCCGTGCTCCGGCTGGACCGGCTGCGCTCGCTCGTCGACGTCTACCCCGGCGTCGACCGTGAGGACGAGATGGTCGCCGCGTTCGACTACTGCCTGCACGGCCGCGGCGGCGCCGCCCCGAGCATCGACACCGCGATGCACGGGCTGGTCCGCGCCGCGCACGTCGACCACCTGCACCCCGACTCCGGCATCGCGCTGGCCACCGCGGCCGACGGCGAGGCGCTGACCCGGAAGTGCTTCGGCGACCGCGTCGTCTGGGTGCCCTGGCGGCGTCCCGGCTTCCAGCTGGGGCTGGACATCGCCGAGATCGCGGAGAAGAACCCGCAGGCCATCGGGGCGGTCCTCGGCGGACACGGGATCACCGCCTGGGCCGACACCAGCGAGCAGTGCGAGGCGAACTCGCTGGAGATCATCCGGACGGCGGAGCAGTTCCTCGCCGAGCGCGGCCGGCCCGAGCCGTTCGGTCCCGTCCTGCCCGGGTTCGAGCCGCTGCCGGAGTCCGAGCGCCGGGCGAGGGCGGCCGCGCTGGCCCCGGTCATCCGCGGCCTGGCCAGCACCGACAAGCCCCAGGTCGGGCACGTCACCGACACCGACGTCGTCCTGGACTTCCTGTCCCGGGCCGAGCACCCGCGGCTCGCCGCGCTGGGCACCTCCTGCCCGGACCACTTCCTGCGCACCAAGGTGCGCCCGCTGGTCGTCGACCTGCCGGCGACGGCGCCGGTCGAGGACGTCGTCGCCCGGCTGAAGGAGCTGCACGAGGCCTACCGCGCCGACTACGCGGCGTACTACGAGCGGCACGCCAGCCCGGACTCCCCGCCGATGCGCGGCGCCGACCCGGCGATCGTGCTGGTGCCCGGGGTCGGCATGTTCAGCTTCGGCGCGAACAAGCAGACCGCCCGGGTCGCCGGTGAGTTCTACGTCAACGCGATCAACGTGATGCGCGGCGCCGAGGCGGTCTCCAGCTACGCGCCGATCGACGAGGCGGAGAAGTTCCGGATCGAGTACTGGGCGCTGGAGGAGGCCAAGCTCGCCCGGATGCCGAAGCCCAAGCCGCTGGCCACCCGGGTCGCGCTGGTCACCGGTGCGGCGAGCGGCATCGGCAAGGCGATCGCCCAGCGGCTGGCCGCCGAGGGCGCCTGCGTCGTCGTCGCCGACCTGGACCTGCAGAAGGCCGCGGACGCGGCCGCCGAGATCGGCTCGGCCGACGTCGCCGTGGGCGTGGCCGCCGACGTGTCCGACGCCGAGGCGGTGGCCGCGGCGTTCCGCGCGGCGGTGCTCGCCTTCGGCGGGGTCGACCTGGTGGTCAACAACGCCGGGCTGTCGATCTCCAAGCCGCTGCTGGAGACCACCGAGGCCGACTGGGACCTGCAGCACGACGTGATGGCCAAGGGCTCGTTCCTGGTCTCCCGCGAGGCGGCCCGGATCATGATCGAGCAGGGGATGGGCGGCGACATCGTCTACATCTCCAGCAAGAACTCGGTGTTCGCCGGCCCGAGCAACATCGCCTACTCCTCGACCAAGGCCGACCAGGCGCACCAGGTGCGGCTACTGGCCGCGGAGCTCGGCGAGCACCAGATCCGGGTCAACGGCATCAACCCCGACGGCGTCGTCCGCGGGTCGGGGATCTTCGCCGGCGGCTGGGGCGCGAAGCGCGCCGCGGTCTACGGGGTGCCGGAGGAGGAGCTGGGCCAGTTCTACGCCCAGCGCACCCTGCTCAAGCGGGAGGTGCTGCCGGACCACGTCGCCGACGCGGTCTTCGCGCTGACCGGCGGCGAGCTCACCCGCACCACCGGCCTGCACGTCCCGGTCGACTCCGGCGTCGCCGCCGCCTTCCTGCGGTGAGCCTGCACGCCGCGGTCGACTTCGGCGCCTCGAGCGGGCGGGTGATGCTGGGCGCGGCCGGCCCCGGCCACCTCCGGCTCACCGAGGCCGCGCGGTTCCGCAATGGCGCGGTGGCGGTGCCGCGGGCGGAGGGCACCGCCCTGTACTGGGACCTGCTCGGCCTGTGGCGGGAGTCCCTGGCCGGGTTGCAGCGGGTCGCCGAGCTGGCCCGGGAGGCGGGGGAGCCGGTGGCCAGCGTGGGCGTGGCCACCTGGGCGGTCGACTACGGCCTGCTGGACGCCGAGGGCACCCTCCTCGCCGCGCCCCGCTCCTACCGGGACCCCCGGACCAACGGGATCGCCGAGCGGGTGCACCAGCAGGTGCCGGCGGCCGAGCTCTACCGGCGCAACGGCCTGCAGCACCTCCCCTTCACGACCCTGTACCAGCTGGTGGCCGAGCGGGAGGAGTCGCTGCTCGCCTCGGCGCGCAGCCTGCTGCTGCTGCCCGACCTGGTCGGCTGGTGGCTGTCCGGGCACCGCGGTGCGGAGGCGACCAACGTCTCCAGCACCGGGCTGGCCGACGTGCACACCGGCCGCTGGGCCCCGGACCTGGTTCGGCTGGCCGGCGTCGACCCGGCGCTGCTGGCGCCGGAGCACGACCCGGGCGCCGTGCTGGCCGGGCTCCGGCCGGCCGTGGTCGAGAGCACCGGGTTGGCCGACGCCCGCCTGGTGGCCGTGGGCAGCCACGACACCGCCTCGGCCGTGGTCGGTGTGCCGGCCACGGACGAGCGCTTCGCCTACGTCGTCTGCGGCACCTGGGGCCTGGTCGGGGTGGAGCTGGAGGAGCCGGTGCTCAGCGAGGAGAGCCTCGCGGCCGGCTTCACCAACGAGCGGGGCGTCGACGACCGGATCCGCTACCTGCACAACGTCATGGGCCTGTGGGTGCTGCAGGGCTGCCTGGCGGACTGGGGGCTGGGTGCCCCGGACCTCCCGGCGCTGCTGGGCGCGGCCGGCGAGCTGCCCGACGGCGGTCCGGTGATCGACGTGGACGACCCGGTCTTCCTGCCGCCCGGCCCGATGGTCCCGCGGGTGCAGCAGGCGTGCGAGGTGGCCGGGCAGCCGGTGCCGGCCGAACGGCCGGCGGTGGCGCGCTGCGTGCTGGACAGCCTGGCCGCGGCGTTCGCCCGGGCGGTCGAGGACGCGGTGCGGCTGTCGGGCCGGGACGTCGACGTGGTCCACGTCGTCGGCGGCGGGGCGCAGAACGCGCTGCTGTGCCAGCTCACCGCCGACGCCTGCGGGCGGCCGGTGCTGGCCGGTCCGGTGGAGGCGACCGCCTTGGGCAACGTGCTGGTGCAGGCCCGCGCTGCGGGCACCGTCACCGGGGCGCTGGAGGACCTGCGCGCGCTGGTGGCGCAGACCTCCGACCTGGTGCGGTACGTCCCCGGCTCGCCCCGCCGGCCGCAGCCCGCGCGGGGCTGACCCCGCTCCACCGGCCCGGTGGAGCGGGGTCGCCGGGTCAGCGCGGTCCGGCTCCCCGCCGGGCTGCGGCCTCGGCCAGCCCGGCCCGGGTGAACGCCAGGGCGTCCCGGGCCAGCCGGACGTTGTCGGTCCACAGGTTGCGCCAGATCGCCAGGTCGTTGGAGAGCGTCCGGTGCACGACCTCGGAGGAGAAGGACTCGAAGGTGACGATCCCCGCGTAGCCCACCTCGTCGAGCGCCCCGAAGAACTCCGGCCACGGGACGGAGCCGGTGCCCAGGGCACCGCGGTGCGACTCGCCGATGTGCACGTACCCCAGCCGGCCGGCGGCCGCCGCCGCCCGCACCGCCTCGGCGAACGAGTGCTCCTCGATGTTCATGTGGTAGGTGTCCAGGTGGGCCATGACGTTGGGCCGGTCGACCGCCGCGATGAAGTCCAGCGTCTCCTGCGTGGTGTTCATGATGTTGGTCTCGTACCGGTTGCAGAACTCCAGGGCCAGCGTGATCCCCGACGCCGCCGCCTTGTCCGCCAGCCAGGCGATGGTCTCCTGGGAGTTCGCCCGGCCGCGCTCGGTGGCCGGGGCGTCGTACTTGCCGAGCTTGGAGTACAGGACCCCGCACAGCGTCGTCCCGCCGCTGTCCCGGAGGACCCCGAGGGCGGCGGCCAGCCGCTCCCGGCCGCGGGCCACCGTCTCCGCGTCCTCGCTGGACACGTCGGTGTCCGCGCTCAGGCCGAGCGAGGCGCTGACCTGGAGTCCGTGCTCCTCCAGCAGCCCGGCCGTCATGTCCCCGTCGAACCCGGTCGGGTCGATCGGGGCGATCTCGATCAGGTCGTACCCGGCCTCGGCGGTGGCGGCGATGGCCTTCCGGGCCTCCTCGGGTGTCCAGCCGCCGGTCCAGACCAGGGCGTGGACGCCGTGGGTCACAGGCATGTGGGTCCTCTCTCCGTGCCCCGGTTCCGGGGTCGTGACTGGGGTGTGGCGGGCGCGGCGGTCACGATGTCCCGCCGTAGCGCCGGACCGCGAAGCCGTTGAGCAGCGCGGCGAAGACCAGGACGAAGCCGAGGGCGAACAGCTGGAACTGGGTGCCCGCGTTGCCCGGGACGGCGAGCAGGATGCCGGCGTTGAGCCACACGATCAGCAGCGTGGCCAGCACCACCCCGGCGACCCGGCCGATGCCGCCGGTGATCGCCACCCCGCCCAGGACGGCGATGGTGATCGCCGGCAGCGCCATGCCGTTGCCGGCCACCCCGGCGTCCGGCCGGGCGGAGGCGAACTGCGCCACGGTGTAGACGGCGACCAGCCCGGACAGCGCCCCGGCGCCGACGTAGGCCAGGAACCGGGTGCGGCGCACGTCGATCCCCGTCCACTCGGCCGCGACGTCGTTGGTGCCGATGGCGTAGAGGCGGCGGCCGTAGGTGGTCCGCGCCACCACCAGCCAGATCACGACCACGGCGGGGATCAGGTAGGTGAAGACCCCGAGCGGGACGGCGGGGAACCCGTCGGGCAGGAAGGGGAGGTCCACCGCCCGGGCCGTGGAGTAGAGCTCCTGGATCGGCCGGGCGTTGATCGGCTGCTGGTCGTTGATCACCAGCGCCAGCGAGCTGAACGCGTAGTAGGTCGCCAGCGTGGTGATCAGCGCCGGGAAGCGCAGGTAGGCGACGAGGAAGCCGTTGAGCGCTCCGCACAGCGCGCCGAAGCCGACGGCCAGCGCCATCGCGGGGGGCAGCGACCAGCCCCACTCGCCGTAGGCCAAGCCGAAGACCATCCCGGTCAGCGACACGATGGCGCCCACGGACAGGTCGATGCCGCCCCGGCCGGAGGTGATGACCAGCAGCTCCGCCAGGCCCAGGAGGACCAGCGGCACCGCGTTGATGAGCGTCGCGGCCATGTAGGAGCTGTCGTACGGAGCGGCGAGGTAGTTGTTCCGGCTCAGCGTCAGCATCGTCACCACCACGGCGACGAGCAGCACCACCAGCAGGGCGATCCGCTGGGTGAGCAGGATCCGCAGCGTCCGGGCCGCGAGGTTCTCGGGGCGGTCCGTGGCGGCGCCCGGCTGCTGCTTCTCCGGGGCCGGGGCGGTGGGCGGGGTGGTCGAGGTGGTCATGACGCGCTCCTCGTGCGCTGCCGGAGCAGGTCGGCCCCGACGGCGATGATGATGAACAGCCCGACGAAGAGGGAGGACAGCTGCGTCGGCCAGCCGAGCTGGGTGACCCCGGTGGCCACGGTCTGCACCAGCAGCGCGCCGAGCACGGTGCCCAGCACCGACCCACGGCCGCCGGTGATCGACGTCCCGCCGATCACCACCGCGGCGATGACCGCCAGTTCCAGCCCGGACCCGACGTTCGCGGCCAGGCTGGAGGTGCCCTGGGCGAGGACGAAGCAGGCCGCGAGGCCGGCGAGCAGGCCGGTGACCACGTACGCCGACAGCACCCGGGCGCGGACCGCGACACCGGCCAGCCGGGCGGCGTTCGCGTCGCCGCCGATGGCGTAGAAGTGCCGCCCGCCCGCGGTATGCCGCAGGTAGTACCAGGCGAGTGCGGCGATCACGATGGTGATGAGGAAGGCGTGCGGGATCCCGAGGGTGCGCCCGGCCTCGCCCCGGCCGAAGAAGGCGAGGGTGCGGGGGATGTCCTCGACGGTCGAGGAGCCGAAGACCTGCAGCCCGATGAAGCGGAACAGGTTCAGCGTGCCGAAGGTGATGATGATCGCGTGCACCCGGCCGTAGGCGATCAGCACGCCGTTGACCAGGCCCAGCACACCGCCGACCGCGACCGACAGCGGCACCGCCAGCACCAGGGGCAGGCCGGTGTCGACCATCGTCTGCGCCGTGACGACCGAGGCGACCATGACGATGCTGCCGACCGAGACGTCGATGCCCCCGGTGATGATCACGATCGTCATGCCGATGCCGATGAGCGCGATCGGCGTGGTCGCGACCAGCAGCGGCACGATCGAGCCGGCGGTGAAGAACGCCGGGGTCGCCAGGCTCAGCACCAGCCACAGCAGCGCGATGACGGCGATGAGGACGGTCTCCTGGCCGGTGACCGGCGAGGGCAGCACCCGGCCACGGACCCCGGTGCCGGGCTCTGCCTTCCCGGCGGCGGAGCTGCCCGCCGGACCGGGTGGGGTGAGCGTCGGGCTGCTCATGCCGGGACTCCTGTCTGCTGGGGCTGCTGCCCGGGGGGCGGTGCCGAGGACTCGTCACCGGCCGCGGCGGTGAGGACGTCGACCTGGTCGGCGTTGGGCCCGAACTCGACGGTCGTGGTGCCGGCGCGGACCACCTGCAGGCGGTCGGCGATCCGGATGGCCTCCAGGAGGTCGGAGGTGACGATCAGCACGGCGGCGCCGTCGTCGGCCAGCTGGGTGATCAGCCGGTGGATCTCCTCCTTGGCCCCGACGTCGACACCCTGGGTGGGCTCGGCGAGCACCAGGACCCGTGGCTTGTCGACCAGCTGCCGGGCCAGGACCACCTTCTGGGCGTTGCCGCCCGACAGCGCCCCGACCGGCGTGCGCTCGCTCGGCGCCTTCACCGCGAGCCGGTCGATCATCGAGCGGGCGACGGTCGTCTCCCGGCGGCGGTCGAGCCACACCCCGAAGCGGGAGAGCAGCCCGAGGTGACCGGCGGAGATGTTGAAGGAGATGGGCTGGAAGGAGAAGAGGCCCTGCTCCTTGCGGTTGGCCGGCAGCAGGGCGATGCCCAGCCGCTGCGCCTCCCGGGGTGATCGCGGGGGGACCTCCTCGCCGTCGACCAGGATGGTGCCGGCCGTGGCCCGGGACATGCCGTAGACGGTGGCGCCGATCTCCGCGACACCGGAGCCGACCAGCCCGTAGAGGGCCAGGATCTCCCCGGCGCGGATCTGCAGGTCGACGTCGTGGAACTGGTCGGTGAGCCCCAGGCCGCGCAGCTCCAGGCGGGGCTCGCCGGGTGGCACCGTCCGCTCGGGGCGGGTGTCCTCGATGGCCCCGCCGACCATCATCTCGACGATCTGGCGGACCGTGAGGTCGTCGATCGGGTGGGTGCCGATCGTCTCCCCGTCGCGCATGACGGTGACCTCGTCGGCGATGACGAACAGCTCGTCCAGCCGGTGCGAGATGTAGATGATCGAGACGCCTCGCTCGGTCAGCCGGCGGACCACGCCGAAGAGCACCTCGACCTCGCGGTCGGTGAGGATCGCCGACGGCTCGTCCAGGATGAGCACCTTCGCGTCACCGGCCAGGGCCTTGGCGATGTAGGCCTGCTGCTTCTCGGCGATCGACAGGTCGCCCGCCGCCACCGTGGCGTACCGGGCCGGCAGGCCGATCAGCTCCAGCAGCTCCGTGACCCGGGCGCTCTGGGCGGCCCAGTCGACGCGTCCGCCCCGGGTGATCTCCCGGCCGAGGAAGACGTTCTCGGCGACGGTGAGCTCGTCGAACAGCTGCGGTTCCTGGTAGACGGTCGCGATCCCCAGGGCCATCGCGTCGGTGGTGGTGGTGATCGACGCGGGCTCACCGTCGAAGGTGATCGAGCCGGAGTCGGGGCGCTCGGCCCCGGCCAGGATCTTGATGAGGGTCGACTTGCCGGCGCCGTTCTCGCCCACCAGGGCGTGCACGGTGCCCGGCTGGACGACCATGTCGGCGTTGCGGATCGCGCGGACGGCGCCGAACCGCTTGGTGACCCCACGCACCTGCAGGCGGGGCGGGGTGGGTCGCTGGTCTGTCATGACCGGGGCCTCCGTGGTCTGTGGACCGGGTGCGCCGGGGAGGGCCGGCGGCCGGCCCTCCCCGGGGTGATCCCGGAGGATCAGTAGTCGAACTCGTCGACGTTCTCGGTGGTCAGCACCAGCGGGTCACCGAGCAGCAGCACCTTCGAGCCGTCGTCGTAGCTGACGCCGGAGATGTCGCCGCCGACCTCGGGGGAGGCGGAGAACTCCTCACCGGCGGCCAGCTGCATCCCCGCCCACGCGGTCAGGTAGCCGAGGTTCTCCACGTCCCACAGAACACTGGCCGAGGACGAGCCGTCGGCCAGGTAGGGCGCCATCGAGTTGGGGGTGCCCAGCCCGACCGTGAAGACCTGGCCGATCCGGCCGGCGTCACGAACGGCCTGTGCCACGCCGGGCGCGGATGAGGTGCACTCCCCGACCAGCCCGGTCAGGGTCGGGTCGGAGTTCATCAGGTCGGTGGCCATCTGGGTCGCCACCGACTGGTCCTCCCCGGCGTAGACGACCTCGGTGATCTCCGCCTCGGGGTATTCCGACGCCGTGTACTCCCGCTGCACCTCGATCCAGGAGTTCAGGTTCTCCGCCGTCTCACCGCAGGAGACGATCGCGTAGCGACCCGAGCCACCCATGGCCTCCATGAGCTGGTCGGTCAGGGTCTGACCGATCCCCTCGTCGGAGGCCTGCTGGACGAACACCTGGCGCACCGAGTTCGGGGCGTCGGTGTCGGTGGTGCCCACGGCGATCCCGGCGTCGGCGGCCTGCTGGAGCAGCGGGGCCATCGAGTCCGGGTCGTTGGGCGCCACGAACAGGACGTCGACGCCCTGCTGGATGAAGGAACGGACGATGTCGGCCTGCCCGGCGGCGTCGGCCTCGACCGGTCCCTGGTACAGCCACTCGCAGCCGAGCTCCTCGCAAGCCTGCTGACCGCCGGTGTTCATGGCCTCGAAGTACGGGATGCCCTGCAGCTTGGGCACGAAGGCCACGGTGGGGGTGTCGTTCCCGCCGCCGCCGCCGCCGCCGTCGCCCCCGTCTCCGCCGCTTGCCGAGCCGCCGCTGCCCTGGCCGCAGCCGGCCAGCACCAGGGAGACCGCGGCGACTCCGGCCGCGAGGGACGTGTACCGGTGTGCTCTCATGCTCACTCCATCGTGAGGCGGGCGTACCCGCGGTGGGCCGCGTCCCGGGTCCGGGAGCGGGTTCCGGGCAGGGCCCGGACGGAACGGGTCGGCCGGTGGCCACCCGGTCGCCGGAGTCGGTCGGCCGGCTCGCCCGGCGTCGCCGGTGGCCGGGTCACGACCGGTCCTCCAGGTCCACGACGTGCACCCGGGTGCCGGCGGCGGAGATCGCCGCTGCGGCTGCGGGGTCCACGCCGGAGTCGGTGTAGACGGCGGTGAGCCGATCGATGGGGACGCACGGGTGGATGGAGAAGCCGCCGAACTTCGACGAGTCCAGCAGGCCGTAGACCTCGCGGCAGGCGCCGGCCAGGTACCGCTTGGCCTGGGCCTCCTCGCCGGCGAGGTCGAGCAGTCCGTGGTGGGCGGTGATGCTGTGGCCACTGAGGAACCCGCGGTCGATCCGGCCACGGCCGGCCAGCACGTCGCCGACCAGGCCGACCAGGGAACGGGCGGAGCGGCGGACCACCCCGCCCGGTAGCAGCACGTTGGCGTCGGTGCGCTCGCAGAGCAGGGTGGCGATCGGCAGGCTGTTGGTGACGACCACCAGGCCCCGCCGGTCCAGCAGCTGGCCGGCCAGGAAGTGGCAGGTCGTCGAGGAGTCCAGGGCGATGACATCGCCGTCGCGCACGAGAGGTGCGACCGCGTCGGCGATGGCCTCCTTCTCCGCCCGGTGCAGCCGGAGCCGGGTGTCGAAGGTGCCCTCGTCGGCGGAGCGTGCGGCGACCGCACCGCCGCGGACCCGCCGCAGGGCGGAGCGCTGCTCGAGCGCCTCGAGGTCCTTGCGGATCGTGACGGCCGAGACGCCGAGCTGGCTGGCGAGCGCGCGGACGACGACCCGGCCGTCCGCCTCGAGCCGGGACAGGATCGCCTCGGACCGGGTGATCTCGTCCACAGCACCTCGTCTCCCGCCGACTGCGTTGTCAGTGGCGCGGGTCTCGATGTGACTCGCGTCGCAGAACTAAGCAGAAGCACAAGCGAGCGACAAAGCACGAAAAGGTAACGAAAGCTGCCGACGAGCCAATCGAAAGCCGACAGGTTGCGAATCGGGGCCGGCGAGCCGCGGGACGGTCACTCTCCGGGCAGGCGGACCCCCCGGACAGGCGGATGCCCGGACGCGGGAGCGCCCCGGACATCAGGCATCCGGGGCAGCGGGCCGTGGGACTGCGGGCCGTGGGACTGCGGGTCGTGGGATCGCAGGTCGTGGGACTGCGGGGTGCGGGTGGCGGAGCACGGGGTTGGGGCACGCGGACACCGGGCAGGGAGCCGCGGTCGGGGTTCGGTGATCCGGAGGGGGCGCCCGGTGGCCCTGCAGGACGTGCTGGTCGGCGACTGGCACACCGCCGCCCGGGCCGCCGTGAAGGTGGTGCTGCTGTTCGCCGTCGCCGTGGTGGCCTTCCGGCTGACCGAGCGGCGGACGCTGGCGGAGTTCGCGCCCTTCGACTGGGTGGCGGCGGTGGCGGTCGGGGCGATCGTCGGGCGCACCGCCACCGCCGGCGACACCTCGTGGCTGACCGGGACCGTAGCGCTGGTGGCGCTGCTGCTGGTGCACTCCGCGCTCGCCCGCCTGCGGTTCCTCGCCCCGGTCCGCCGGATGGTCGACCCGCCACTGCGCGTGCTCGTGCGCGACGGCCGGGTCGAGCGGGGGAACCTGAGGCGGTGCGGGCTCGTCGAGGCCGACCTCGACGGCATCCTGCGCCAGCAGGGCGGCCTCGCCCTCGCCGACGTCCACCTGGCGATCTTCGAGTCCAAGGGCTCGGTGTCGGCGGTCCCCCGGCGGGCGCCGGGTCCCTGAGGCTCAGTCGGCGGTGAGCAGGTGGTTGGACTCGACGGCGGCGGTGGCCAGGGTCTTGTAGCCCTCCTGGTCGAACAGCACCGTCAGCCGGTCCGGCTCCACGGACATCACGACGCCGTGCCCCCACTCCGGGTGCCGGACGCCGCTGTTCACCGGGAACGGGGCGTGGTCGACCGCGTGCTCCTGCGCGGTGCCGGCCTCGCAGGTGTCGCAGTTGCCGCACGGGTGCGGGAGCTGCTCGCCGAAGTAGCCGAGCAGGAACTGCCGCCGGCACCCGGTGGTCTCGGCGTAGCCGCGCACCATCTCGATCCGGGAGCGGATCAGCCGCTGGTGGGTCTCGGACACCTCGACGGCCTCCTGCACCGCCTCGCGCGGGCCGACGTCGGGGTCCAGGTACTCCAGCCGGCCGTCGTCGGTGGTGCCGACCGCGCCGGCCTGCTCCAGCAGGTTGACCGCGCGGGTGCGCTTGGCCGCCGGGGCGTCGACGTCGTCGGCGAGCTCGGCGGTGCGCACCGGCCCCTCGTGGTGGTCGAGGGACTCCGCCACCTCCGCCAGCACCTCCTCGGGGGCGCGGCTGGCGGTGAGGAAGGTCTGCAGGTGGAGGTCCTCGGGGCGGT
The DNA here is from genome assembly GCF_054050755.1 of Modestobacter sp. SYSU DS0511. NCBI lineage: Bacteria > Bacillati > Actinomycetota > Actinomycetes > Geodermatophilales > Geodermatophilaceae > Modestobacter > Modestobacter sp. SYSU DS0511. The sequence continues at coordinate 9,136 of NZ_JBJGZY010000010.1, read as the reverse complement.
GGAAGAGGTACACCTCCGCCGGCTCGCCGTCCCGGCCGGCCCGCCCGATCTGCTGGTAGTAGGAGTCCAGCGACTCCGGCGCCGAGGCGTGCACGACGAAGCGGACGTCGGGCTTGTCGATGCCCATGCCGAACGCCGAGGTGGCGACCACGACGTCCACCTCGCCGCCGAGGAACGCCGCGTGCACCCGGCTGCGGTCGGCCGCCTTCATCCCCGCGTGGTAGGCCGCGACCCGGTGGCCCAGCTGGGCGAGCTCGTCGGCGTAGTACTCGGCGTCCTTGCGGCTGGCGACGTAGACCAGCCCGCCCCGGGTGGCCGGGTCGGACATCAGCCCGCCGACCCGCACCACCACCGCCGACCGCTTGCGCCGGTCGTCGCTCTCCCGCTCCACGGCCAGCCGCAGGTTCGGCCGGTCGAAGCTGGCGACCACCTCCGCGGCGTCCCGCAGGCCCAGCCGGGTGACGATGTCCTTGCGCACCGGCAGCGCCGCGGTCGCGGTGAGGGCCAGCACCGGGGGGTGCCCGAGCCGCTCGATCGCCGCGCCCAGCCGCAGGTAGTCCGGCCGGAAGTCGTGGCCCCAGGCAGAGACGCAGTGCGCCTCGTCGACGACGAAGAAGCTGACGCCCAACTCGGCCAGCTCGTCGAGGACGTCGTCCTTGGCCAGCTGCTCGGGGGAGAGGAACAGGTACTCCGCCTCGCCCTCCCGGACGGCGTCCCAGGCGTGCCGGGTCTCCCCGGCCCGCTGCGCGGAGTTCACCGCCACCGCCTCGGGGGCACGCGACTCCTCGATGCCCTCCATCTGGTCACGTTGCAGGGCGAGCAGCGGTGAGACGACGAGCGTCGGGCCGTCCATCAGCAACGCCGGCACCTGGTAGATCGCCGACTTCCCGGCGCCGGTGGGGAGCACCGCGAGGACGTCGCGGCCGGCCATCACCTGCTCCATGGCCTTGAGCTGCTCGGGGTGCAGCTCGGTCCAGCCGAAACTGTCGGCGGCGGTCTGCTGCAGGGCTTGGCGGGTGTCCGGCACCGATGGCAGCTACCCACGCTCCGGGCCGCCGCAACCGTCGGGTCGATCGCCTTGACCTTGGAGCCGACTCCGAGGTCTACGGTCCGGCCATGACGACGACCGAGGCCGGCAACAACGGGGCCCGCGCGCTGCGCGTCGCCGAGCTCGCGGCGGCCGCGGGGGTCTCCGGCGACACGGTCCGCTACTACGAGCGGGTCGGGCTGCTGCGCCCGCCCGCCCGGACCGCGGCGGGCTACCGGAGCTACCCGCGCGAGGAGCTGGACCGGCTCCGCTTCGTCCAGGGCGCACAGCGCCTGGGGCTGCGACTGGCCGACATCCGCGAGCTGCTGGCCGTGCGGGACACCGGCTCGTGCGCCTGCGAACCGGCGGAGCAGTTGCTGCGCCGCCGGCTCGCCGAGCTCGACGCCGAGCTCGACCGGCTCACCCGGCTGCGTGCGGAGATGGTCGCCATGGCCGAGGCGCTGCCGGCCGACGACTGCCCGCCGCCGAGCCCCGGCACCTGGTGCCCGAGCCAGGAGGGAGGTGACCCGACGTGCTGCGACTGAGCTGCGACTGCGCCGACCAGAACTGCTCCTGCGACTGCTGAGCCGCACGGCGCGCTGGCTGCCACCGGACCCGGGCCGGTGGCAGCTCGGCGGCCGCCGCGCCGGGGACGCCCAGCCGCTCCCGTGCCGGTCAGCGCAGCGGGATCTCCACCCCGCGCTCGGCGTCCGTGCGCGGGCCGGTCCAGCGGCGGTCGTCGGCGCTGATCGGGACGTCGTTGATGCTCGCCTCCCGGCGGCGCATCAGCCCGTGCGCGTCGAACTCCCAGTTCTCGTTGCCGTGGCTGCGCCACCACTGCCCGGACGCGTCGTGCCACTCGTACTGGAAGCGGACCGCGATCCGGTCGTCGGTGAACGCCCACAGCGACTTGCGCAGCACGTAGTCCAGCTCGCGCTCCCACTTCGCGGTGAGGAAGTCGACGATCTCCGCGCGGCCGGTGAGGAAGGTGTCCCGGTTCCGCCACTCCGAGTCCTCGGTGTAGGCCAGCGACACCGGTTCCGGGTCCCGGGAGTTCCACGCGTCCTCGGCGGCCTGCACCTTCTGCAGCGCGGTCTCCCGCGTGAACGGCGGCAGGGGTGGGCGATCGGACACGGGCGCTCCAGCTGGTCGGGGGTCGGGCGGCTCGCCCCATCGTGGCCGACGGCCGGGCGGCTCACCAGCGGTCGGCGCCGGCCACGGCGGTCAGTGCCCGGTCGACCGGTGGGGAACGGCGCACCGGCACCTGGCGCCCAGCCAGTCGAGCGACCGCCAGGTGGTCCAGCAGCAGCTCGAGCCCGGACGGCGACAGCGCGGTCACCGAGCCCGCGTCGATCGCGTCCACCCGCGCCGGCTCCCGTCCGTAGCGGTCGACGTACGCGGTCACGGCGGCGACGTCGACCTGCCCGGCCAGGCACAGCAGCCGCCCGCCGGAGGTTCAGCAGGCGCACCACGCCCCGGACGCCGGTGGGCCTCCCGGTGCGCTCACGCGCTGGCCTGGTGCCGCTCGCCGTCCCCGGTGCGTCGCACCATGGTCAGCACCGCGTCAGCGACGACGTCCGGGTGGGTGAGCGGGAGCATGTGCGCCCCGTCGGGGACCTCGACCAGCTCCGCCCGCGCGATCCGCTCGACCAGCCGTTCGGCGTCGGCGCCGGAGACCTCGCTGTCGTGGGTCCCGTGCACCACCGTCACCGGCACCGACACCGCGGGGGCCAGGCTCTGCCCGTCGTGCGCCAGGCTGGCCAGCGCGGTCCGCGCCAGCGCCCGCGTGCGGGTGCGGAGGAAGTCCTCCCGGACCCGGGCCACGAGGTGGTCCGGTGCGCCCGGGGCGAAGGCGTACCAGCGGGTCAGCCGGGCGGTGCCCCAGCGCCACGGCCGGAGCGCGTGGCCCAGGCCGATGGCCGCCACCACGACGGCGAGCCACCAGCCCCGCGCCACCCGGGCCAGCGGGCCGCGTGCACCGGCGGTCGGGAGGCCCGGGAGCTTGACCGCGGAGCCGCCCGAGCCGGCGAAGACGATGCCGGACAGTGCGCCGTCCCCGGCGTTGGCGACGTGCTCCAGCACGATCGCACCGCCGAGGCTGTGCACGAGGGCGGTGGCCCGCTCACCCTCGGACCGGACCCGGTCGAGCACCGCGCCCAGGTCGGCGGCGTGGGTGGCCAGTCCGTAGGACCCGTCGCGGGCCGCCCCGCTGTCGCCGTGCCCGCGCAGGTCGTAGGCGACCACCCTGCAGGCGCCGGCCAGGCGCTCGGGCACGTCACCCCAGGAGCTGGTCGACATCCCCATCCCGTGCACCAGCACGACCAGGGGAGCGCCCACGGGGCCCCAGGCGGTCACGGCCAGGCGGGTTCCGTCGGGGGACACGACGTCGGTCGGGCGGGTCTCCTCGGGGAGCATCCACGGGCGTTGCCCGTCGCCGCGGGAGGTCAATCCTCCGCGCGGAACGCCCGGCCCCCGGCGGACGCCCCGGCGGGCCGGCCCTCGCCCACCGACTAGGTTGAGCCCGACGAAACGCAGTGCAGGCGGCGATCGGCGAGGTGGGGCACGTGGGCAGGTCGGTGCTGGTGACCGGCGGCAACCGGGGGATCGGGCTGGCCATTGCCCGCTCCTTCGCCGAGCAGGGCGACTCGGTGGCCATCACCCACCGCGGCAGCGGCGCGCCCGAGGGGCTGTTCGGCGTGGAGTGCGACGTCACCGACGCGGCCGCGGTCGACCGCGCGTTCACCGAGGTGGAGGAGCACCAGGGGCCGGTCGAGGTGCTGGTCAGCAACGCCGGCATCACCCGCGACGGGCTGCTGCTGCGGATGGGCGAGGAGCAGTTCACCGACGTCCTCGACGCGAACCTGACCGCGGCCTACCGGGTGGCCAAGCGCGCGGCGTCGAAGATGGTGCGCGCCCGCACCGGCCGGATGGTCTTCATCAGCTCCGTGGTGGGCCTCTCCGGCTCGGCCGGGCAGGTGAACTACGCGGCGAGCAAGTCCGGGCTGGTCGGGCTGGCCCGCTCGATCGCCCGGGAGCTGGGCAGCCGCAACATCACCGCGAACGTGGTGGCGCCGGGCTTCGTCGCCACCGACATGACCGCGGAGCTGCCCGAGCAGCGGCAGCAGGAGATCCTCGGGCAGGTGCCGCTGGGCCGCTACGCGCAGGCAGACGAGATCGCCGGCGTCGTGCGGTTCCTGGCGAGCGAGCAGGCTGGGTACATCACCGGGGCGGTCGTCCCGGTCGACGGCGGACTGGGGATGGGGCACTGATGGGCATTCTGGACGGCAAGAAGATCCTGATCGCCGGCGTGCTGACGGAGGCGTCGATCGCCTTCTCCGCGGCGCGGATCGCGCAGGAGCAGGGCGCCACCGTCGTCCTGTCCAACTTCGGCCGGGCGTTCTCGCTGTGCCAGCGGATCGCCAAGCGGCTGCCGCAGGAGGCGCCGGTCGTCGAGCTGGACGTCACCGACACCGAGCACCTGTCGACGCTGGCCGACCGGCTGCGCGAGCACCTGGGCGGCGACGACGCGCGCCTGGACGGCGTCGTCCACTCGATCGGCTTCGCGCCGCAGGAGGCGATGGGGGAGGGCTTCCCCGAGGTCGGCTGGGAGCACGCGGCCACCGCCTTCCAGGTCTCGGCCTGGTCGCTGGCGTCGCTGACCCAGGCCTGCCGGCCGCTGTTCGGCGAGACCGCGTCGGTCGTCGGCCTGACCTTCGACGCGACCGTCGCCTGGCCGGTCTACGGCTGGATGGGTGCAGCCAAGGCCGCCCTGGAGTCGACCTCCCGGTACCTCGCCCGCGAGCTCGGGCCCGAGGGCGTGCGGGTGAACCTGGTCGCCGCCGGCCCGCTGCGCACCATGGCGATGAAGTCGATCCCGGGCAGCAACCAGTTTGAGGAGGCGTGGGAGCAGCGCGCCCCGCTGGGCTGGTCGGTCACCGACACCGACCCCGCGGGCAAGGCCGTCGCCGCCCTGCTCTCGGACTGGTTCCCGGCCACCACCGGGGAGATCGTGCACGTGGACGGCGGGTTCCATGCCGTCGGTGTCTGACCTCTCCCGCCCGGCGCACCCGATGCCGGAGGGGGCGTCGATCACCCCGGCCGGCCAGCAGCCGAACGAGGAGCCCTCGCTCGCCGTGCGCAACAACGGCGGGGTCGCCCCGTCGGCGGAGCCCGCGCCGGCCGGCCGCCGCGAGGCGCTGCTGGTGCTGGGCTTCGGTGGCCCGGAGGGGCCCGCGGACGTCATGCCGTTCCTGGAGAACGTGACCCGGGGGCGCGGCATCCCGCGGGAGCGGCTGGAGGCCGTCGCCGAGCACTACCACCACTTCGGTGGGGTCAGCCCGATCAACGACCAGAACGAGGCGCTGATCGCGGCCCTGGAGGCCGAGTTCGAGGCGGCCGGCCTCGACCTGCCGGTGTACTGGGGCAACCGCAACTGGGCGCCCTACGTCGAGGACGCCTGGCGGCAGATGGCCGAGGACGGCATCGAGCACGCCTACGTCCTGGCGACGTCGGCCTACGCGTCGTTCTCCGGCTGCCGGCAGTACCACGAGGACGTCGCCCGGGCCCGGGTCGCGCTGGAGTCGGACCCGGCGGCGCCGGCCGGCCCCACCGCGGAGAAGTTGCCGCACTACTTCGACGCCCCGGGCTTCGTGCAGGCCAACGCCGACGCGCTGACCGCCGCGCTGGCGCAGCTGCCGGCCGACCTGCGCGACGGTGCCCGGCTGGTGGCCACCGCGCACAGCATCCCGAACGCGATGGCCGACGTCGCCGGGCCGCAGGGGCACGCCTACGAGGCCGAGCTGCAGCGCGCCGCCCAGCTGGTCGTCGACGCCGCCGCGCCGGGCCGCCCGTTCGACCTGGTCTGGCAGAGCCGCAGCGGCCCGCCGTCGGTGCCGTGGCTGGAGCCCGACGTCAACGACCACCTGCGGGCGCTGGCGGAGGACGGGGAGCGGGCCGTCGTCGTCTTCCCGGTGGGCTTCATCAGCGACCACCTCGAGGTCATCTGGGACCTGGACAACGAGGCGAAGGAGACGGCCGAGGAGCTCGGTCTCGCCTTCGCCCGCGCGGCGACGGCGGGCACGCACCCGGCGTTCGTCCGCTCGCTGCGCGAGCTGCTCGAGGAACGCCGCGCCGGGGGCGAGCCGCGGCTGGGCACCAACTGCCCGGCGTTCTGCTGCTATGTCCAACGTCGTCCTACCGGACGACCCCACGACCAGGAGCCGTCCCCCAGCTGAGTTGAGCCGTTGCCCGCCCGGCATCGCGGAGGCCTCCGGCCCCCACTCGCCGGGCGGAGCGGCTCCGCCGCGCCGGGGTCACCTTGCAGGCTCCGGTGTCGCGCTCAGTCCCTCGGCACCCAGTTGTAGGCGGCGACGGTCGCCTCGCGGACGGCGGTGGCCAGCGGACGCAGCGCCTCGTCCCGGGCGGTCGCCTGGGCGTGGGTGACCGCGGCCCCGGGTGCGTCGGCCATCGCCAGGTCGAGCACCTGCCGCAGCCGCTGGGCCCGGCCGAGCACCGAGACCGCCAGCGGGTCGTGGTCGTCGGGCAACCCGGGCGCGCGCACGCCCTTCGCCAGCCCCGCCAGCAGCGACGGGACCTCCGGGTGCCAGCGGGCCAGGTCGAGGGAGGCCAGCGTGCGCGCCGCGTCCCCGACGGCGAGGTCCAGGGCCCCGGAGGCCGCCCGCAGCGTCCCCTCGGCGGCGGGCGCGGCCGGGGGAGCGCCGTCCAGCGGCACCACCGTCCAGGCGACCATCTCCGTGCCCAGCTCCTCGGGCACCAACGCCACCTGCCCGCCGACCGCGACCTGCCCCGACTCCAGCGCGAGAGCCGTCAACGCGGGGACGGCGGGCACCCCGCGGGTGTCGCCGGGGGCCGGGAGCACCAGGCGCAGCCGCGCCTCGTCGAGACCCCGCAGCGCGCTCAGCGCCCAGCCGAGCGGTACGGCCTCGTCGGTGCCGGGCATCCCGACGACCCGGTGGGCGGTGTCCCCGGTGACGGCGTCGAGCGCCTCGTCGTAGGAGGAGCGGCCGGTGAGCCAGGCGGTGGCCCAGACGGCGAGACGGCCGGCGGCGAGATCGTGCACGGTGACCGAGGCTACGACGACGCCGGACGGTGCTGCCCGGGCGGGCGGCACGCGGGGCGCAGCGATCGGCCGGGCGCGCCAGCGCGTGCCAGACTCGGGGTGTGCCCGCCTGGCTGCTCTGGTTGATCGCCTCAGGCCTGTTCGCGGCCGGTGAGGTCGCCAGCCTGGACCTGGTGCTGCTCATGTTCGCCGGCGGCGCCCTCGGTGGGATGACCGTCGCCCTGCTGGGCGGGGCGGTGTGGCTGCAGCTGCTCGCGTTCGTCGTCGTCGCCGCGGGTCTGCTCGTGGTGGTCCGCCCGATCGCCAAGCGGCACCTGGTCGACCGCACCCCCGAGCAGATCGACGGGGTCGCGACCTACGTCGGCCGCGAGGCCGTGGTCAGCCGGCGCGTCGACAACACCGACGGCCGCATCCGGCTCGGTGACGACGAGTGGACGGCCCGCACCCAGCTGGACGGCGAGGCCTACGAGGTCGGCGCCGCGGTGCGCATCGTGCAGATCGAGGGGCCGATCGCCTACGTCAGCCACCTGTGACCGGGTACCGGCACTGGCCGGTCCGGGCTGCGATCGGGTGACACCGCGCGCGGGGAGGTGACGCGGTGCTGCCCCGGAGGGCAGGATCAGCGGGACGCACCGCCTCCTAGGAACGGAGCACCACCCGCGTGGATGCCGCCCTGATCGCCCTGATCGTGATCGCCGTGCTCGTGGTCTTCGTGCTGGCGAGGAGCGTGACGATCGTCCCCCAGGCCCAGGCCAAGGTGGTCGAGCGTCTCGGTCGCTACAGCCGCACCCTGTCGCCGGGCCTGGCCCTCCTCGTCCCGTTCGTCGACCGGGTGCGCGCCACGATCGACCTGCGAGAGCAGGTCATCTCCTTCCCGCCGCAGCCGGTGATCACCGCCGACAACCTGCAGGTGGGCATCGACACCGTCGTCTACTTCCAGGTCACCGACCCGCGGCTGGCGGTGTACGGGATCGCGAACTACATCACCGGCATGGAGCAGCTGACCACCACGACCCTGCGCAACGTCGTCGGCGGGCTGAACCTCGAGGGCGCGCTCACCGGCCGGGACGGCATCAACTCCCAGCTGCGCAGCGTGCTCGACGGCACCACCGGCCCCTGGGGCCTGCGGGTGGCCCGGGTGGAGATCAAGGCGATCGACCCGCCGCCGTCGATCCAGGACTCCATGGAGAAGCAGATGCGCGCCGACCGCGACAAGCGCGCGGTCATCCTCACCGCCGAGGGGCAGCGGCAGTCGGCGATCACCACCGCCGAGGGCCAGAAGGCCGCCTCGATCCTGTCGGCGGAGGGCAAGAAGCAGGCGGCCATCCTGGACGCCGAGGCCGAGCGGCAGAGCCGCATCCTGCGCGCCGAGGGTGAGCGCGCCGCGCTGTTCCTGCAGGCGCAGGGGCAGGCCAAGTCGATCGAGACGGTCTTCCAGGCCATCCACGACGGCAAGCCCGACCAGGGGCTGCTGGCCTACCAGTACCTGCAGACCCTGCCGAAGATCGCCCAGGGCGACGCGAACAAGATGTGGATCGTCCCCAGCGAGTTCAGCAAGGCGCTGGAGGGCCTGTCCAAGCTGGGCGGTGGCGACGACGGCGAGCAGTCGCGCAGCTGGCTCGACGTCGACGCGTCGTCCGGCGGGCAGGGGGCGGGTGCGACCCAGCCACCGGCGTCCTCCCTGGACACCAGCAACTGGTTCGACTCGAACCTGCCGCCGGCGGCCGAGCAGCCCGAGGCCAAGATCTCGCTGTCCAGCATCGCCGACCAGCCGGCGGAGACGACGCCGCAGATCCCCACCCCGCCGCCGCTGGCGCAGGTGAAGCAGGACGTGCAGGAGAGCGGCCCGGCCGCCGACCCGCGCAACCGACCTGCGGACGACGACCCGGCGCAGCTCCCGCCGTCCTGATGCGCTGAACGCCGGGGGGGGGGGGGGGGGGGGGGGGGGGGGGGGGGGGGGGGGGGGGGGGGGGGGGGGGGGGGGGGGGGGGGGGGGGGGGGGGGGGGGGGGGGGGGGGGGGGGGGGGGGG
>NZ_JBJGZY010000009.1:0-116280 GCF_054050755.1 Modestobacter sp. SYSU DS0511 | reverse complement strand
CTGAGCACCGCGCGCCCACCGCCGCCCCCCCCCCCCCCCCCCCCCCCCCCCCCCCCCCCCCCCCCCCCCCCCCCCCCCCCCCCCCCCCCCCCCCCCCCCCCCCCCCCCCCCCGGCCGCGCCAGGTGACGTGACGAGGTTCATGGACGCCGCGGGTCGGGATCGGGCGGCCGATGCCGTTGGGTCGATGAGGACGACGTCGTCCCTCCCCTCCCCGCACCGCCCCCCGAGGAGCCCGCCCGTGCCCCGCGCCCTGCTCGCGCTCGCCATCGGCGCCTTCGGCATCGGCACCACCGAGTTCGTGCTGATGGGGATGCTCCCCCAGGTCGCCGCGGGGCTCGACGTCTCGGTCTCCGCCGTCGGGCTGCTGATCTCCGCCTACGCCATCGGCGTGGTGATCGGCGCCCCCACGCTCACCGCGCTGGGAGTGCGCTTCACCCCGCGGCAGACCCTGCTGGGCCTGATGGTCCTGTTCACAGTGGGGAACGCGCTCTCCGCGCTCGCGCCCGACTACCCGACCCTCGTGGCGGCCCGCGTCTTCACCGCACTGGCGCACGGCTCGTTCTTCGGGGTCGGCGCGGTGGCCGCGCGACGGCTGGTGCCCGCGCACCGCGCCTCCCAGGCCATCTCGCTGATGATCGTCGGCCTCACCCTGGCCAACGTCGTCGGTGTCCCGCTGGGCACCCTCCTCGCCCAGCAGCTGAGCTGGCGGCTGGTCTTCGGCGCGGTCGCCGGGCTCGGCGTCATCACCATCGCCGGGCTGCTCGCCTGGATGCCGCCGGTCTCCGGGGAGCGCGCAGACCTGCGCAGCGAGCTGGTCGCGTTCCGCCGCCCGGCGGTCTGGCTGGTGCTCGGGGTGACCACGATCGGCTGCGCCGCCATGTTCGCCGTCTACAGCTACATCAGCCCGATCCTCACCGAGCTCGCCGGCCTGCCCGAGAGCTGGGTGACCCCCGTGCTCGCCGTCTTCGGGGTCGGCGCCACCGTCGGCACCCTGATCGGCGGCCGGCTCGGCGACCGCTGGGGCATGGCGTTCGTCACCGGGGTGCTCGCCACGGCAGCCGCGCTCCTGGTGGCCTTCGCGTTCCTGGCCCGGGTCCCGGTGGCCGCGATCGTGCTGGTGGTGCTGTTCGGCACCGCCACGTTCTCCCTGGGCCCGGTGCTGCAGAACCGGGTGATCGAGGTGGCCCGGGTGCCCGGGGGCGGCAGCCTCGTCTCGGCGGCCAACCAGGCGGCGTTCAACGCGGCCAACGCGCTGGGCGCCGCGTTCGGGGCCGCCGCGCTCTCGGCCGGGCTGGGCTACACGGCGCCGATGTGGGTGGGCGTCGGGCTCGCGCTGGCCGGCGCGGTCATGGCCCTCGTCGCCGTCGTCGTGGACGGCGTCCGGCCCGGCTCGGGCGCCGCTGCCGAGGAGTCGACCGCGGGGGCGAGGGAGCCGGCTCTGGAAGGCTGACGTTCAGGGCCGCGGTCACCGGGTAGGCGGCGGACATGACCACCCCCACGGCGGAGAAGTCCGGCCAGTTCCCCCTCGGCGACCGCACGGTGCACCGCATCGGCTACGGCGCCATGCAGCTCTCCGGCCCGCACGTCATGGGTCCGCCAGCCGACCGGGAGGGCGCCGTCGCCGTCCTCCGCCGCGCCGTCGAGCTCGGCGTCGACCACATCGACACCAGCGACTACTACGGCCCGCACGTCACGAACGAGATCATCCGCGAGGCGCTGCACCCCTACCCGGAGCACCTCACCATCGTCACCAAGGTGGGCGCCCGCCGGACGCCGGAGGGCGAGTGGCCCGAGGCGCTGTCCCGCGACGAGCTGCGCCAGGCCGTGCACGACAACCTCGACCACCTCGGCGTCGAGGCGATGGACGTGGTGAACCTGCGGATGCCCGGGTTCGCCGAGCCGGTGCAGCGCTCCCTCGCCGAGCCCATGGAGGCTCTCGCCGAGCTGCAGCAGGAGGGCCTGGTCAAGCACATCGGGGTGAGCAACGTGACCCCGCAGATGTTCGCCGAGGCCCAGGGCATCGCCCCGGTCGTCTGCGTGCAGAACCACTACAACCTGGTGCACCGGGCCGACGACCCGTTGATCGACGCGCTGGCCCGCGAGGGCATCGCCTACGTGCCCTTCTTCCCGCTGGGTGGCTTCAACCCCATCCAGTCCGCCGCGCTGGAGACGGTGGCCCGGCGGCTGGAGGCCACCCCGATGGAGGTCGCGCTCGCCTGGCTGCTGGCCCGCTCCCCGAACCTGCTGCTCATCCCGGGCACCAGGTCGGTGGCCCACCTGGAGGAGAACCTGCGGTCGGGGATGCGGGTGCTCGGGCCGGTCGAGCTGCAGGAGCTGGACCGCATCGGCGGCTCCGGCGAGCCCGACGTCGACCTCTGACCACTGCGGCACCTCGGCCGCCCGGAACCGGGCGGTCGAGGAACGGGGTCGTGCGCCCCACTCCCTTGACCACCCCCGGCACGCCCGGGAGGCTCCGGCGCCATGACGACGCCCGTAGCCCCGGCCGCGCCGGCGGCCCCGCGCGCGAACACGGCGCGCGGGCGGCTGGACCACGCGACCGGGCACCTGGAGCCGCCGCTGGCCGTGGTCGACCTCGACGCCCTGGACGCCAACGCTGCCGACCTCGTGCGCCGGGCGGGCGACCGGCCGATCCGGGTGGCCAGCAAGTCGGTGCGCTGCCGGGCCCTGCTGCGCCGGGTGCTCGACCGGCCCGGGTTCGCCGGGGTGATGGCCTACACGCTGGCCGAGGCGCTGTGGCTGGCCGGCGGCAACGACCCGGTGAGCACCGACGTGCTGGTCGGCTACCCCACGGTCGACCGGGCTGCGCTGCGCCGGCTGGGCGCCGACGAGCAGCTGGCCGACCGGGTCACGCTGATGGTCGACTCGGTGGCGCACCTGGACCTGCTGGACGCCGTCGTGCCCCCGGCGAGCCGTCCGGTCGTGCGGGTCTGCCTGGACCTGGACGCCTCGTGGCGGGTCGGGCCGGCGCACGTCGGGGTGCGCCGCTCACCCGTGCACGCCCCCGCCGAGGCCGCGGCGCTGGCCCGCGCCGTCGTCGCCCGCCCCGGGGTGCGGCTGGTCGGGGTGATGGCCTACGAGGCCCAGATCGCCGGGCTCGGCGACGCCCCGGCCGGGCACCCGGTGCGCGGGCTGGCGGTCCGCGGCATGCAGCGGGCTTCGGTGCGCGAGCTCGCCCTGCGGCGGGCCGCCGCGGTCGCCGCGGTGCGGGAGGTCGCCGACCTGCGGTTCGTCAACGGCGGGGGCACCGGCAGCCTGGAGCGCACCGCCGCCGAGGAGTCGGTCACCGAGCTGGCCGCCGGATCGGGGCTCTACTCCCCCGCCCTGTTCGACGCCTACCGGTCCTTCCGCGGCCGGCCGGCGGCGCTGTTCGCGCTGCCGGTCACCCGCCGGCCGGCAGCCGACGTGGTCACCGTGGCCGGCGGTGGGTGGATCGCCTCCGGCCCACCCGGGCGCGACCGGTCACCGACGCCGGTCCACCCGGCCGGGCTGCGCCTGTTGGCGGCCGAGGGGGCCGGCGAGATGCAGACCCCGCTGCGCGGCCCGGGGACGGCGGAGCTGGAGATCGGTGACCGCGTGTGGTTCCGGCACGCGAAGGCCGGTGAGCTGTGCGAGCGGGTCGACGAGCTGCACCTGCTGAGCGGCGACTCGGTGACCGCCGTCGTCCCCACCTACCGCGGCCAGGGCCGCGCCTTCGGCTGACGAAGGACCCCCGTGCTCCCCACCACTCGCAGGCTCGCGGCGGGCCCCTGCACGGGGGCCTAACGGGCGCGCTGGACCCGGGCCTCGTCGAACACCGGCTCGCCGGCCTCGTACACCCGCCCGTCGGCACCGAAGACGACGAACCGGTCGAAGGTGCGGGCGAACCAGCGGTCGTGGGTGACCGCCAGGACCGTGCCGTCGAACGCGGCCAGCGCCGCCTCCAGCGACTCGGCGGAGAGCACGTCGAGGTTGTCGGTGGGCTCGTCGAGCAGCAGCAGCGTGGCGCCGGACAGCTCCAGCAGCAGCACCTGGAACCGGGCCTGCTGCCCACCGGACAGCGACCGGAACAGCTGGTCGCCCTGCCCGGCCAGCCCGTAGCGGCGCAGCGTCGCCATCGCGCGGCCGCGATCGACCCCCGGTCGGCCGGGCTCGCCGTGCCACAGCAGGTCGACCAGCGTGCGGTCCAGCCACTCGGGGTGGGCGTGGGTCTGGGCGAAGAAGCCGGGGACGACGCGCGCCCCGAGCCGCCAGTGCCCGGTGTGCGCGACGTCCTGGCCGGCGAGCAGCCGCAGGAAGTGCGACTTGCCCGCCCCGTTGGACCCCAGCACCGCGACCCGGTCGCCGTAGTCGACCTCCAGGTCGAAGGGGCGCATCAGCCCGCTCAGCTCCAGCTGTTCGGCGACCAGCACCCGCACGCCGGTGCGGCCCCCGCGCAGCCGCATCGTCACCGACTGGTCCGGCGGGCGCTCCGGCGGCGGGCCGGCGGCCTCGTACTTGGCCAGCCGGGTCTGCATGGCGTGGTACCGGGCGGCCATGTCCGGGGAGTTCTTCGCCTGCTGCTGCAGGGTGCGCACCAGCTCGACCAGCCGCTCGTGCTCCTCGTCCCAGCGCTTGCGCAGCTCCGCCATCCGGTCGTGCCGGGCGCTGCGGGCCGCGGGGTAGCCGGCCCAGTCGCCGCCGTGCACCCACGCCGTCCCGCCCTCGACGGTGACCACCCGGTCGGCGACCCGGGAGAGCAGCTCGCGGTCGTGGCTGACGAACAGCACCGTCTTGCGCGTCTCGCGCAGCCGCTCCTCCAGCCACCGCTTGCCGGGCACGTCCAGGTAGTTGTCCGGCTCGTCGAGCAGCAGCACCTGGTCCGGTCCGCGGAGCAGGCACTCCAGCGCCAACCGCTTCTGCTCACCGCCGGAGAGGCTGGTCAGCTCGCGGTACTTGCACCCCTCGTACGGGACGCCGAGCGCCGCGACGGTCACGGTGTCCCAGGTGACCTCGACGTCGTAGCCGCCGACGTCGCCCCACTGCGCCAGCGCGTTCGCGTACGCCATCTGGGTGGGCTCGTCGTCGCGCTCCATCATCGCCAGCTCGGTGGCCTCGACCGCGTCCCACGCCTGCCGGACGGCGGGCGGCGCGAGGTCGACGAGGAACCGCTGCACGGTGGTGTCGTCGCGGACCGAGCCGATGAACTGGCGCATGATGCCGAGCCCGCCCACCAGCGCGACCGAGCCGGCCTCCGGGGTCAGGTCGCCGCTGATGATCCGCAGCAGCGTGGTCTTGCCGGCGCCGTTCTCCCCGACCAGCGCCGCGCAGGCACCCTCGCCGACCCGGAAGGAGACGTCGTCGAGCAGCACCCGCCCGTCGGGGAGGGTGTGCCGGATCCCGGTGACGTCGACGTAGCCCACGCCGGCCATCGTGCCCGGCCGGGCAAGCCGGTTCAGCCGGTGGCCTGCAGCCGCTGCCGGGCCAGCCGTTCGACCAGCTCGGGCAGCGCGCCGACCGGCGCGCCGCTGAGCTCCGTGCGGGCGCCGCGCACGATGGCCGTCACCGTCGCCGGCGGGCGGCCGGCGAACTCACGGACCAGCCGGTCGACGGCCTGGCCGACGGCGTCGTCAGCGGGCAGGGTGGTGGGCGGGGTGGGAGCGGACACCGGCGGTCCTCCGCGGGTGGTCGGTTGCGCCGCCACGGGGCGGGCGACGCGCGTACCGCTCCACAGTGGACCGGTCGACCGCCGACACGCCAGGGCCCAACGTCCCGCGCGCGGAGGGGTAGGCAGCGGCGCCGCCGCGGAGGACGATCGCGGTGTCGGGTTCCCCGCCTGCGGAGGTGGACCATGCCCTTCCGGGACCGCCGCGAGGCCGGCCGCCGGCTGGCTCCCCAGCTCACCCACCTGGCCGCGGAGGACGTCGTCGTCCTGGGCCTGCCGCGCGGCGGGCTGGTCGTGGCCGCCGAGGTCGCTGCCGCGCTGCGCGCCCCGCTGGACGTCGTCGTCGTCCGCCGCATCCCGGTGCCGGGCGCCGCCGAGGTCGCGATGGGCGCGGTCGCCGAGGGCGGCGCGGTGGTCCGGGACGAGCGGGTCGTCGAGTGGGCCGGGGTGTCCGCCGAGCAGTTCCGCGCCGCGCTGGACCGCGCGCAGGCGGAGCTGACCCGGCGGGTGCAGCGCGTCCGGGGGCTGCGCCCCCGGCTGCCCCTCGCGGGGCGCACCGCGGTGGTGGTCGACGACGGGATCGCCACCGGCGCGACCGCCCGGGCGGCGTGCGCGGCCGTGCGGGGGTGCGGCGCGGCCCGGGTGGTGCTGGCCGTCCCGGTCTGCGCGCCGGGAGCGGCCGACCGGCTGCGGACGGCGGTCGACGAGCTGGTCAGCGTGGAGACGCCGGACGCGTTCCGGGCGGTGGGCGGCGCCTACCAGCGCTTCGGGCAGGTGACCGACGAGGAGGTGGTCGACCTGCTCCGCCGCGCGGTGGCCGACCGGGTCGGTGCCGCGTCCCGGGGGCGCGGCTGAGCCCGGAGGGCTGAGGGCTCGGCTCCGCTCGTCAGAAGACGCCGCTGAACAGCACCGCACCGGCAGCCAGCAGCATCGCCGCCACGATGATCCCGGCGATCAGCCGCTGCCGACGGCGCCCGTCGGGGTCGAGGTTGCCCATCCCCATCATGAGGGCACGGTACGTCGTCAGCCGCCGGGGACGGAGCCCCTCCGGTCGCGGAGGAACTCCCCCGCGGTCACGGGTGGGTAGCGGGTGGGCCCCGCCGCCGCGGTCGGCACCCGCTCGACCACGGCGAGCGGATCGGCGTCCTGGCGCAGCGCGAGGGAGAGCAGCTCCTCGGCCGGGGCCTCGACCGGGGGCGGCAGCACCCGGTGCGGTGCCGAACGCCAGCGATCGCCGGTCCAGCGGGCCAGCAGGTCACCGGCGTTGACGGTGAGCGCCCCCGGCACGGCGGGGGCGTCGATCCACTCGCCCTCCGTGGTGCGGACCTGCAGGCCACCCAGCCCGGCCTGGCGGTCGGTCAGGGCCAGGACGCCGTCGTCGGTGTGCGCACCCACCCGCAGCTGCCCCGGCGCCACCGACCCGACCGCGTCCCGGGCCGGGTGCCAGGTGAGGTCGGCGGACCAGGCGTCCGCCGGGCAGCGGGCCACGAAGAAGTCCTCGTCCAGGTCGAGTGCCAGGGCCAGCACCCGCAGCAGCTCCGCGGCGACCGCGGCGCAACGGTCGGCGAAGGCGGTCGCCGCCGGACGCAGGCCCGGGGTGTCCGTCGGCCAGGCACCGGGCTGGGCCCGCGGCGGGGGCTCCGGCCCGAAGCAGAACTGCTCCTTGAGGTCCGGCGGCGGCGCAGCGGGACCGGCGGGTGGGCCGGGCGGCACCCAGCCGCGCCCGCCCGGGAAGCAGGCGAGCGCGGCCTTGACGGCCGGCGGCCGGGCGAAGAACGACCGCCCCTCCTCGCGCAGGCAGTGGGTGAGGGCGGAGCTGACCGGGTGGCCGGTGAGCAGCACGAAGCCGACCTCGCACAGCGCCCGGTCGACGTCGGTGGCCACCTGCCGGCGGGCGGGGGCGTCCCCGCGGTACCAAGGGGCCAGGTCGACCAGCGGCACGACCGTCATCGCACGTCCTCTCCAGCTCGGGTCGACGGCGACGCTAGGGCCGGTCCGTTGCCTCCGGATGACGTCGGCGTGACGGTGCGTCAGGGTGGGTGGGTGCCCGTCGCACCCGCGATCCGCCTGGTCCCCCTCGAGCCCGAGCTGCTGGCCGCGGTGCTGCCGTGGTTCGACCACCCCGAGGTGCAGCGCCGGCTGGGCGGCCGCACCTGGCCGGAGCGGGAGTTCGCCCTGCGCACCGCGGCGCGGGACGAGGAGTTCCGCGGACGGCGGGTGCTCCGGGCGCACAGCTGTGTGGCGGTGGACGAGGACGGGAGCCCGGTCGCCCAGGTCGGCGGCGACGTCTACGACCGGTGGACGACGTGGGACCCCGAGGCCGAGCGGGTGACCGAGGAGCACCCGGGACGGGCGGCGAGCGCGGCGTACGTCGTCGACCCCGGCCGCTGGGGGCGCGGATACGGCCGGGCGGTGCTGCGGGCCTACACCGCCGCGGCGGACCTGGCCGACGTCGAGCAGTTCGTGCTGGGCATCGAGCCGGACCACACCGCCAGCCTCGCGGTGGCCAGGGCCGCCGGCTTCGCGCCGCTCAGCGACGAGCCGGACGCCGAGGACATGCTCTACCTGCACCTGCGGCGCTGACCCCCGTCAGTCAGGGCCTTCTGCCGAGGTGCGCCCGTGACCACCGAGCTCGCGCTGCTGCGGCTGGCCGCCCAGCGGCTGATCGGCCCGCCCGCGCAGACCCCGACGGACGCCGTCCGGGAGCTGACCTGCGTGCAGGGCCAGGACCTGCCCGGTGCCCTGCGGTCGGTGGCGCTGCGCTCGGCTCCCGGCACGCAGGCCGCGGTCACCGCCGCACTCGACGCCGGCAGCGTCGTCCGTTCGTGGCCGATGCGCGGCACCCTGCACCTCACCGCGGCCGAGGACCTCCCCTGGCTGCTCGACCTGCTCGGCCCCCGGGTGCTCGCCGGCGCGGCCTCCCGCCGCGCCGCCCTGGGCATCACCGACGCCGAGACCGAGCGAGCGCGCGACCTCGCCGTCGCCGCGCTCCGCGGGGGCCGCAGGTCCTCCCGAGCCGATCTGCTCGCCGGGATCGCGGCCGGCGGCGTCCCCACGACCGGACAGCGCGGGTACCACCTGCTCTGGTACCTGTCCCAGACCGGCACGCTCGTGCTCGGCCCGACCGCCGCCGACGGCGACCAGCGGTTCGTGCTGCTCGACGAGTGGGTGCCCGCACCACGGCGGCTGGAGCGCGATCCGGCGCTCGGCGAGCTGGCGCTGCGGTACTTCCGCGGCCACGGGCCGGCCACCGTCAAGGACCTGGTGCGCTGGGCCGGCTGCACGGTGGCCGACGTCAAGGCCGGCCTGGCGACCGCGCGGCCGCAGCTGGCGTCGCTGACCGTCGACGGCGTCGAGCACCTGATGGACCCGCACACGCCCGAGCGGCTCGCGGCGGCCCGGGCCGAGGCCGACGGGGTGCTGCTGCTGCCGGGCTTCGACGAGCTGGTGCTGGGCTACGCCGACCGCAGCTGCACCGTGCCGGCCGAGCACGCGCAGCGCATCGTGCCGGGCAGCAACGGGGTGTTCCGGCCCACCGTCGTGCACGGCGGGCAGGTGGTCGCCGTGTGGCGCACCGGCCGGACGAAGGACCGGCCGCTGGAGCTGGAGCCGTTCGGCGAGCTGCCCGCGGAGGTGGTCGCCGCCGCCGAGGTGCGCCACGCCGCACTGCCCTGATCGCACTGCCCTGATCGCTCGGCCCTGAGCGCTCGGCGCGCGGACCGGGCGGTCCAGGAGTTGGCTCGGGGCCATGGAGTACACGCGTCTGGGCACCACCGGCCTGCAGGTCTCGCGGATCTGCCTGGGGATGATGAGCTTCGGCGACCCCACCCGCGGCGGTCATCCGTGGAGCCTGCCCGAGGAGCAGAGCCGGGAGCTCATCAAGCAGGCGGTCGAGGCCGGCATCACCTTCTTCGACACCGCCAACGTCTACTCGGCCGGCTCCAGCGAGGAGATCACCGGCCGGGCGATCCGCGACTTCGCCGACCGGGACGACGTCGTCCTGGCCACCAAGGTGCACGGCCGGATGCGGCCGGGCCCCAACGGCGCCGGGCTGTCCCGCACGGCGATCCTCCGCGAGCTCGATGCCTCGCTGCGCCGGCTGGGCACCGACCACATCGACCTGTACCAGATCCACCGCTGGGACCCCGCGACGCCGGTCGAGGAGACCCTCGAGGCGCTGGACGCGTGTGTCCGCTCGGGCAAGGTGCGCTACCTGGGCGCCTCCAGCATGTGGGCCTGGCAGTTCAGCAAGGCGCTGCACCGGGCCGGCGAGCACGGCTGGCACCGGTTCGTCTCCATGCAGGACCACTACAACCTGCTCAACCGCGAGGAGGAGCGGGAGATGCTCCCGCTGTGCGCCGACGAGGGCATCGGGGTCATCCCGTGGAGCCCGCTGGCCCGCGGCCGGCTCACCCGCGACTGGGACGAGCAGACCACCCGGTCGGAGACCGACGAGTTCGGCAGCAAGCTCTACAACGACACCGACCGGGTGATCGTCGAGCGGGTCGCGGAGGTCGCCGAGGCCCGCGGCGTCCCCCGGGCGCAGGTCGCGCTGGCCTGGGTGCTGAGCAAGCCGGTGGTCACCGCGCCGATCGTCGGGGTCACCAAGGAGCACCACCTCCGCGACGCCGTCGCCGCGGTCGGGCTGCGGCTGACCGAGGAGGAGGTCGCCCGGCTGGAGGAGCCCTACACCCCGCACTCGGTGGTCGGTTTCGCCTGAGCCGGCGGGGGTGGGCCCGGGGGCCGGGCCCACCCCGTTCAGGCCTGCTGCTGGGCGACCTCGGTCAGGTCGTCGAGCACCAGGCCGGCGCCCAGCGGGCCGATGGCCAGGAACCAGCGGTCGTCGTCGACCGGCACCGCGTCGCCCCGCTGGACCGCGCCGAGCGACTGCCACAGCCCACCGGAGGTGAGCTCGGTCAGCTCCGCCGCCCCGCCCTCGCCGTACGCGGAGTAGAAGAGCAGGTCGCCGTCCGCCTGGCTGATCTCCTCCGGGCCCACCTCCACGAACGTCTCGTCGGTGCGCTGGATCTCCGGGCGGGCGAAGCCGGCGTCGGCCAGCACGGTCCCGATGAACGAGCCCTCGCCGTACAGCCGGGCCGAGCCGGTCCCGACGAACCGCACGATGCTCACCTCGAGCGCCGCCGGGTCGCCGAAGAGCGCCCCCACCTCGGTCGCCCGGTCCCGGTACTCGGCGAGCAGCTCCTCGCCCTCCTCCTGCCGGCCGAGCGCCTCGGCGTAGACGGGGAGGTTCTGCTTCCACGTCTCCCCGACGCCCTCCCCCATGACCGTGGGGGCGATCGCCTGCAGCTGCTCGTGCAGCTCGGTGTGCCGCGCGGTGTTGGACAGGATCAGGTCCGGGTCCAGCGCGGCGATCGCCTCCAGGTTCGGCTCGGCGATCGTGCCCACCTCCGCGATCTCGTCGGGGTCTGCGCCGGCCTCGGCCAGGTAGCCGGGCAGCTCGGTGCTCGCGTCGGTGCGGACTGCCCCGACCGGCGTGACGCCCAGGGACAGCGCGGTGTCCAGCTCCCCGGTGTCCAGCACCACGACCCGCTCGGGCACGCCGCTGATCTCCGCCTCGCCGAGGGCGTGGCCGACCGTGCGCACCTCCTCCGCCGCGCCGGAGGGGGCGTCCTCCGCCCCGCTCCCGGTGTTCCCGCAGCCGCTGATCGCCAGCGCGGTCACCAGCCCCACCAGCCCGGCTCCTGCTCGGCCCGCTCGCCGTCCGCGCACCCGTCCCGTCCTCTCGTCGTCGCCGCCTCGGTGGCGGCGAGTTAGGTTAGCCTGCCCGAACTCGGGCGTTTCCCGGGGGACGCCCCGTCCGACGGCGGCGCGGACGGCGGGAGACGATGGCGACCGTGTCCGGCTCCTCCTCCCCGATCCGCCGGCTCGCCCCGCACCTGCTCGGCCCGCCGCTGCCGGCGGTCACCTCGCTGTGGGCCACCCACCGGCGCCGGGCGCTGTCGGCCGCCTTCTGCGTGACCGCGCCCCTGGTCCTCTTCGTGCTGCTGGACCGGCCGGACCTCGGCTCCGCGGCCGCGCTCGGCGGCTTCACCGCCGTCTACGGCCACGCGCTGCCCTACCGGCGGCGGGCCGCGGTCTCCGCGGGGGTCGGCGTCGCGCTCACCGCCACCGTGGGCGCCAGCAGCCTGGCCGGTCCGCGCCCGCTGCTGCTCGCGGTCGTGCTGGGCGTCCTGGTGGCCGCCGCCACCGCCGCGACCGCGGTCTGGCGGATCGGCCCACCCGGCCCGTTGATGATCGCGCTCGCCGGCGGCAGCGCCAGCACGCTCGGCGACTCACCGACGGCGGTGGCCGAGCACGTCGCCGCGGCCGCCGGGGGCGCCGCGCTGGCGTGGGTCGTCGTGATGCTGCCCTGGCTGTGGGACCCGGCCGGACCCGAGCGCCAGTCGCTGCGCGCTGCCGACACCGCGGTGAGCGCCGTCGAGCGGGACGGGCTGGGGACGACCCCGCCGGGCTCGGTCGCCCGCGCGGTGCGGGTCGCCGTCGCCGCGGTGGCCGGCGGCAGCCGACGGCGACCGTCGCTGCGCCGGGAGCTGGAGCAGGTCGAGGAACGGTTCTTCCGGGTCCTGCCGCCGAGCGTCCCACCGCCGGACGACGGCCCTCCGCCCGCCGGCCCGACGCCCCCGCCGCCGCGCCGTACCGCGCCGGCCTGGGCCCCCACCGCCGCCCGGATCGGGCTGGGGGCCACCACCGCCGGAGCGATCGCCGCGCTGGCCGGGCTGCCCAGCGCCTACTGGGCGGTGAGCACCGCCGTCGCCGTGCTGCTCGGCACCGACGCCCGGCACACCCGCGCCCGCGCGCTGCACCGGGTGACCGGGACGCTGGCCGGCGTCGGGCTGGCCGCGCTGCTGTTCTGGCTGGAGCTCCCCGTCGCGACCACCGTGGTCGTGGTGGGGCTGCTCATGCTGGCCGTCGAACTGCTGATCGCCAGCCAGTACGTGCTCTCGGTCGCCTGCATCACGCCGCTGGCCCTGCTGCTGGTGCACCTGGGCAACCCGGCCAGCAGCGGCACCGAGCTGATCACCGTGCGGGTGGCCGAGACGCTGGTCGGGATCACCGTCGCCCTCGCCGCCGGCCTGCTCCTGTTCCCGCACACCGGCAGCCGCCGGCTGCCGGGCGCGGTGACGGCGAGCCAGCAGCTCGCCGTCGCGGCCGCGGCCGCACCGCCGGGCACCTGCGCGGACCACGCCCTGCAGGAGGCGCTGCTGGCCCAGGAGGAGGTGACGACGGCGGCGCGCGCCGAGCTGTTCGCCGCGCCCGGCGCCGACGTGTGGCGCCGCCGGGCCCGCCAGGTCGGCGACCTGGGCTGGGCGCTGCTCGGCGCCCGGGCGCGCGGCGAGCACGAGCTGGCCGGTCAGGTCGCCGCACGGATCCGCACGGAGCTCGGTGGCGACCCGGAGACCGGGTCGGCCGGCTGAGCTCAGCCGGCCGGGCTCAGCCGGCCGGGCTCGACCGGCCGACCCGCCGGGCGGACGGCTCCCACCCGACGACCACCCGCCGCCCGGCGCGGTGCAGCCGGCGGGCCGCCGCGGCCCCGATCCCGTCGCTGGCCCCGGTGACGACGGCGACCGGTCGCTGGTCCGCTGGCGGGGCGCTCAGTGCGCCCGCTCGACCACGAAGACCGGGATCTCCCGGTCGGTCCGGGTCTGGTACTCCGCGTAGTCGGGGAAGGCGGCGACCGCGCGCTCCCACCACACCGCCCGCTCCTCGCCGGTCAGCTCGCGGGCGACGCCGTCCCACACCTGGTCGCCGTCCTGCACCGTCACCTGGTCGGGGTGGGCCTTGAGGTTGAAGTACCAGGTGGGGTGCTCCGGGGCCCCGCCCTTGGAGGCGACCATGGCGTAGGCACCGTCGTGCTCCACGCGCATCAGCGGGTTCTTCCGGACCTTGCCGCTCTTCGCCCCGCGGGTGGTGAAGACCACCACCGGCTCGGTGCGGCCGGGCAGGGTGTTGCCCTCCCGCCCGCCGGTGCGCTCGTAGAGCTCCACCTGGTCGCGCACCCACTTCTCCGGGCTGGGCTCGTACTCACCTTCCAACGGCATGCCCCGACCCTAGGGCGGCAGCCGCACCCTCGCTCGGGAGGTGCGGCGGGGCAGGTGCCAGCACGCTCCCCGGGGCCGACGGCAGCGATCCCAGCAGCAGAGGACGAGGAGACCGGACGGCGATGCGGTACCGGGAGAGCGGCGGTCTGGACACCTCGGCGGTGAGCGCCGGCGCTGGTCCACCACCGGGTTCGAGACCGGTGACCCGGCGCGTTGCGACACCTTCGCCGTCGACGACCTCGGCGGAGGGAAGCGGCGCCCGGGCCGCGAGGTTGCTGCGGCCATGACGAACCTCGGACTCATCGGCGCCGGGAACATCGGCACCGCCCTCGCCCAGGCCGCGCTCGACGCCGGCTACGACGTCGTGCTCAGCAACTCGCGCGGTCCGGAGACCCTGACCCACCTGGTGGCCGCGCTGGAACAGCGGCCGGGCCGGCGCGGCAGTGTCCGGGCCGGCACCGCGGCCGAAGCGGCGGCCGCGGCCGACCTCGCGGTGGTCACCATCCCGCTGAAGAACGTCGGCCAGGTGCCCATCGAGCCGTTGGCCGGGAAGGTGGTGATCGACACCAACAACTACTACCCGCAGCGCGACGGGCAGATCGCCGAGCTGGACGACGAGTCGACGACGACGGCGGAGCTGCTCCAGGCCCACCTGCCGACCTCACGCGTGGTCAAGGCGTTCAACCACATCGGCGCCCGGGACATCGTCGAGCAGGGGCAGGCCGCCGGCACCCCGCACCGGCGGGCGCTGGCCGTGGCCGGGGACGACGCCGGCGCCAAGGAGCAGGTCGCGCAGCTCATCGCCGACCTCGGCTTCGACGTCGTCGACCTCGGCCCGCTCGCCGAGGGGTGGCGGATCCAGCGCGACACCCCCGGGTACGGGCCGCGGTTGGACGCCGAGCAGCTGCGCGCCGCCACGGCCGCGGCGAAGCGCTACCGCGACATGTGAGCCGCCCCCCCTCCGGGGTGGCGCCCACCCCGGAGGGGCACCGGTCAGCCGACGACCTGCTCCTCGGCCTCGATCTGGGCGTTCCAGTCGCGCTTCTCGGCCTGCCAGCGGTCCTCCGTGCGGCCCACCCGCCAGTAGCCGGAGATCGAGGTGAACTCCGGGTCCAGGCCGCGCTCGGCGCGCAGGTGCCGGCGCAGCTCCCGCACCAGGCCCGCCTCGCCGTGCACGAACACGTGTCCCCGGCCGGCCGGCAGCTGCACGGCGCGGACGGCGTCGACCAGCGCCCGCCCGGGCTCGGCGGAGCCGCGGTGCACCCAGACCAGCTCCACGCCGGCCGGCGTCGGCACGTCGTCCTGCTCCTCCTCGGGGCCGGCGACCTCCAGGAACACCAGCGCCGGGGCGCCGGCGGTGACCCGGGGCAGGGAGGCGGCGATCGCCGGGAGGGCGCTCTCGTCACCCACGAGCAGGTGCCAGTCGGCGTCCGGCCGGGGCGCGTACGCCCCGCCGGGGCCGAGCAGCTGGATCCGGTCGCCGGGCCGGGCCGATGCCGCCCACGGGCCGGCCAGGCCCTCGTCGCCGTGGTGCACGAAGTCGACGGTGAGCTCGCCGGACGCGGGGTCCCAGGCACGCACCGTGTACGTGCGGGTGACCGGCCACTGGTCGCGGGGCAGCTCCGCGCGGATCTGCTCGGGGTCGAAGGGCACGGCGTAGGGCGCACCGGGCGGCGGGAACAGCAGCTTCACGTAGTGGTCGCTGAACTCCCCGACGGGGAAGCCGGCCAGCCCGTCACCGCCGAGCACGACGCGGATCATGTGCGGCGTCAGCCGCGAGGTGCGGACCACCTCCGCGACCCGGGGCACCCGCGGCCGCCGCGGCCGGGGCTCCACCGTCTGCTGTGTCGCTCCGGTCATCCCATCTCCTCCGATCAGGCAAGGGCAGGCTCCCCTTACCGACGGGAGGCTACGCCGAGCGCCCTCACGCCCCGATGGGCGGTGCGCGGAAAGTCGATCTCACCGGTTTACGCCGTAGACGATCTCGGGTACCCGCGAGTCCAACGGAACGGCGTCCACCGAGACCACGGTGGGCCCACCCGCGCGACACCGACCTGGGCGCCCCCGGGCGCCCCTGCGCCGTTCCGCGACCAGGCACGAGCAGCCCGGCCGACGTCGGCCGGCGGTGGCGCGTGCCCGGCTGCGGACCCGGCCGAACGACCAGCTCCACCCACCACGAGCCCCACGCACGACGAGGAGGAACGATGACGCACTCCATCGACACCCCGACACAGTCGCCTTCGAGCGGGGCGACCAACCGCACGGGCACCCCGTCGACCAAGGACGCCACCAAGGACGAGGCCAAGAACGTCGGCCACAGCGCTGCCGAGGCCGGTAGCCAGGTCGCCTCCACCGCGGCCGACCAGGCCAAGGAGGTCACCCAGGAGGCCGGCCGTCAGGCGCAGGACCTCGTGGCCCAGGGCCGCCAGCAGCTCACCGAGCAGGCCCGCAGCGGGCAGCAGAAGGCCGGTCAGGGCCTCGGCGAGATCGCGACGCAGCTGCGCAACATGGCCGAGGGCAGCGGCGAGACCCCCACCGGCCCGGCCGCCGACCTGGTCCGCCAGGCCGGCGACAAGGTCGAGCAGCTGGCGAGCTGGGTGCAGGACCGGGAGCCCGGTGACCTGCTGCAGGACGTCCGGTCCTTCGCCCGCCGCAAGCCGGGCGCCTTCCTGCTCGGTGCGGCCCTCGCCGGCGTCGTCGCCGGGCGGCTGACCACCGGCGCGGTGGCCGCGCACAAGGACCAGAACGGCTCCGGCCAGCCCAGCGGCGGCTCCGACCGTCCCGCCACGGGTGGCAACTACGTCGCCGGCACCCCGGCGACCGGCTACGCCACCACCGAGACCGCGGGGTACGCGACCACCGGCACCACCGGATCGGTTCCGCCCCCGCCGTACGGCACCCTGCCGCCGGAGGGCACCACCGTCGCCCCCACCGCCGGCGCCGGCTGGGACGACCCGTCCCGCACCCCCGGTGAGGGCCGGCTGTGACCGCCCCCGGCACCCAGGGCTACGGGCAGGCAGGAACCGGCTACGCGACCGGTGGGGCCACCGGCTACACCGCGACCGAGCACTCGGGCAACACCGCCCAGCCGATGACCGACGCGGGGCACCCGGACGTCGAGCAGACGTCGGTCGGTCAGCTGCTGAGCGAGGTCAGCCGGGACCTGTCCACGCTGATGCGCCAGGAGCTCGAGCTGGCCAAGGCGGAGCTGCGCCAGGAGGCGAACGAGGCCACCGGCGTGGTGAAGGGACAGGCGACCCGCGCCACCGACGCCGCCAAGGGCGAGGCGACGAAGGCCGCCAAGGGCGCCGGGATGCTCGGCGGCGCCGGCTTCGCCGGGTACATGGTGGCGCTGTTCCTCAGCCTCGCGCTGATGTGGGCGCTGGCCAGCGTCATCCCCACCGGCTGGGCCGCGCTGATCGTGGCGGTCGTGTGGGGGATCGTCGCCGCCGTCCTCGCTGCCATGGGCCGCAAGAAGCTGAAGGCCGTCGACCCGAAGCAGGTCTCGCAGCAGATCGACTTCTCGCAGCTCAAGAAGGTCGACCCGAAGCCCGAGCAGACCGTGGACACGCTCAAGCAGGTGCCCGACGCGCTCAAGCCCCACTGACCTCTTCCCGGCTAGTTAGACAGGAGACCCCCTCATGACCAGCAGTGACCCGGACGTGATCCGGCGCCAGATCGAGGACACCCGCGCCAACCTGAGCTACGACGTCGACGCGCTGAACGAGAAGGTCAGCCCGACCCGGGTGATGGACCGGCGCGTCGGCCGGGCGAAGAGCACGATGTCCGGCCTGAAGGACAAGGTGTTCGGCACCGCTCACGACGCCCGCGACCAGGTGAGCAACCGCGCCTCGCACGCCCAGGGCAGCGCCCAGGGCGCCGCGCACAACGCCGCGGGCAGCGCGCAGGACGCCGCGCACAGCGCCATGGAGACGGTGCAGCACGCGCCGGAGACCATCCAGCGCCAGGCCCAGGGCAATCCCTTCGCCGCCGGGCTGATCGCCTTCGGCGTCGGCTGGCTCGCCTCCTCCCTGCTGCCCACCAGCGAGAAGGAGAAGCAGCTCGCCTCCCAGGCCGAGTCGGCGATCAAGGACCACTCCGAGCCGCTCAAGGAGCAGGCCAAGGAGCAGGCCCGGAACGTGGCCCAGGAGATCGGCGACAACCTGAAGCCGGCCGCCATGAGCGCTGCCGGGTCGGTCCTGTCGACCGCCGCGGAGGGCGCCAAGAACGTCAAGGACGAGGGCCAGCACGCCGCCCAGGACGTCAAGGGCCAGGCCCAGGAGTCCCGCGAGAAGGTCCAGGAGAAGTCCTCCTCCTGATCGACCGCAACACCCCGTCGGGCCCCGGTGCAGCCGCACCGGGGCCCGACGTGCGTCCGCAGCCGGCCCGTCCACCTCATCTCCACGGGTGAGAGACCGGGTGGCGCCCCTCCAGCGGTGCCGCCGATCTGACGTTCCCGAGGCGACGGACTCCGTCCCGGCCGGGGACGGGCCCTGCCCGCAGAGGAGCGCTGGCCGTGGACCGCGACACCGTGGATGCAGCCGCACGCGTGCTGGTGGCCGACGACGAGGCGGACATCCGCCTGCTCGTCTCCCTCGCGGTGCGCAAGGCCGGCTGCACCCTGCTCGGTTCCCTCGCCGATGGCGCCCAGGCGCTGGCCGCCACCCGGGCCGAGCGACCGGATCTCGCCGTGCTCGACGTGTCGATGCCCGAGCTCACCGGGCTGGAGGTCTGCGCCGAGCTGCGCGCCGACCCGGCCACCGCGGGCACGAAGGTGCTGCTGCTGTCCGCCGGCGCGTCGCCCGACGACGTCGCCCGCGGGCTCGCTGCCGGCGCCGACGCCTACCTGCCCAAGCCGTTCACCGTCGCCGGCCTGGTCGCCGAGGTCCGCCGGCTCTGCTCGCCGGGGACCCCCGCGTGACCACCCTGACAAGGCCGGCCGCGGCCGGCACCACGGCCGGGGCCGCTCCCCCGGCCGCCCGGCTCGCCCCCGCGGCCCTGGCGGCCACCGCCGTCGTGGCCGTGGCCGTGCTCCTCACCCGGCCGGGCTCACCGGTGCTGCTCAGCGCCGCCGGGCTGACGGCCGCCCTCGCCGTGGCCGAGCTCGCCCGGCGCCTGCGCGGGCAGCTCGCCGCGTCCGCGGCGCTGGAGGGGCAGCGGCGGGAACTGGTGACCCTGGGCCAGTCGACCGCCGAGGAGCTCGAGGTCGCCACCCGGATGATGCGGGCCCGGGCACAGACCATGACCAGCGTCATCGACGCCGTCACGGAGCAGTCGATCATCGGCACCGACCGCGACGGCGTCATCCGGGTGTGGAACCCGGGGGCCGAGCGGATGCTCGGCCTCCCGCGCGCAGACGTGGTGCGACAGCGCAGCATCACCGAGTTCCACGACCCCGAGGAACTCCAGCCCGGCGCCGACGCCGACCCGGCGGCGCGTTTCGCCGCGCTCGTCCAGGTGGCGCGGGAGCAGGGCAGCGACGTCCGGGACTGGACCTACCTGACCGCCGACGGCCGGCGGCTCACCGTCGCCGTCGCGATCACCCCACGCACCGACGACGACGGCGAGCAGGCCGGCTGGAACTTCGTCGCCACGGACATGACCGAGGCGCGGGCCAGCGAACGGCTCAAGGACCAGTTCGTCAGCCTGATCTCCCACGAGCTGCGCACCCCGCTGAGCTCCATCCTCGGCTACCTGGAGCTGGTCCTCGACGACCCCGACCAGCCGCTGACCGACGAGCAGCGCCAGTACCTGGGCACCGTCGAGCGCAACGCCCAGCGCCTGCTGCGGCTCGTCGGTGACCTGCTGTTCACCGCCCAGGTGGACGCCGGGAAGTTCACCCTGCAACCCGAGGACGTCGACCTCGCCGCCGTGGTGCGCGCCGCCGAGGAGACCGCACGGGTCACCGCGGCCGCACGCGGCATCGCCCTGGCCGTGGACGTGCCCGCCGACGGCCTGGTCGTGCGCGGGGATGCGCTCCGGCTGGGCCAGGCCTGCGACAACCTGGTCTCCAACGCGGTGAAGTTCACGCCCGCCGGCGGCTCGGTCACCCTGCGCCTGCGCCCGGCCTGGCAGGACGACACCGGCGCGGAGACCGACCCGGGTGCGGCCGGCGCCCGTCCCGTCGCCCTGCTGTCGGTGAGCGACACCGGCGTCGGCATCCCGACCGGTGAGCAGGGGCGGTTGTTCACCAGCTTCTTCCGCGCCTCGACCGCTCGGCGCAACGCCGTCCCCGGGGTCGGTCTCGGGCTCACCATCACCAAGGCGATCACCACCGCGCACGGCGGCACGCTCGACGTGGTCAGCGCCGAGGGGCGGGGCACCACCTTCACCCTCACCCTGCCGCTGAGCTGCTGAAGACCCCGTCCCCCTCCCCCTCGCAAGCTCGGGACGAGCCTCCGGACGGATCCACGGGGAACCTGCGGTTCCTTGCGCTTTTCTTGCGGATCGCTCGCGGGACCCCTGCGGAAGGGCCTCCAGAGTCGTGTCTGTCGCCGGGA
The DNA here is from genome assembly GCF_054050755.1 of Modestobacter sp. SYSU DS0511. Classification (NCBI taxonomy): domain Bacteria; kingdom Bacillati; phylum Actinomycetota; class Actinomycetes; order Geodermatophilales; family Geodermatophilaceae; genus Modestobacter; species Modestobacter sp. SYSU DS0511. The sequence goes on along the minus strand of NZ_JBJGZY010000009.1, from coordinate 96,078 downwards.
GCCCCCGCCGACACCGGCACCAGACAGGGAGACCCGCCATGAGCGCCACCGCCACCGCCTCCGCCACCCGCGGCCGCACCGCCCGCAAGATCCTCGGCTCGCTCGGCGTCGTGGGCGCCGCCGCGGCCGTCGCCGGCCTCGGCACCTTCGGCACCTTCACCGACAGCACCACCCCGCTGAACGCGTCGGTCAGCACGGGGACGCTCTCCATCGACCTGAACCGCGCCGGCACCACTACCCTGCCGATGAGCGCCGCCGGCTTCGTGCCCGGCGACTCGATCAGCCGCGCGGTCGACCTGAGCAACACCGGCGACCTGGCCTTCTCGGGCCTGGTGCTGCAGTCGACCGCAACGACCAGCAGCATCCTGGACAGCGACCCGGCCAACGGGCTGCAGATGACTGTCAGCTCCTGCCCGGTCGCGTGGACCGAGTCGATCTCCGGCAGCACCGCGACCTACTCCTGCGCCAGCCCGCGGTCGCTCTACTCCGGCCGGGCCGTGGCAGGCGCACCCATCGCGATCAACAACCTGAAGAGCCTCGCCGTCGGCGGCACCGACCACCTCGTGGTCACCCTGTCGCTCCCCGGCGCCGCCGGCAACGAGTTCCAGGGCAAGACCTCCACCCTGGCGCTGAGCTTCACCGGCACGCAGGCCAACGGCACCGCGCGCTGACCCGGCGCTCCCCCCACCCGCTGACACCTTCCCGGAGGAACCGCCATGACCATCGCCCTGCTCGCACCCCCCGCACCCACCGCGGACGCAGACCCGCGTCCGGCGCAGCAGCTGACCCAGGCCCCCCGCCCGTCGGGCGCCGGGAAGCGGGCCCTGGCCCGGGCGTCGCGCTGGACGGTGCGGCTGGTGGTCGCGCTCGCCGTCCTGCTCTTCGCGGTCCTGGCGATCGGCCCGCACGCCTTCGGGTACCGCACGATGACGATGCTGACCGGGAGCATGTCGCCGGTCATCGACCCGGGTGACGTCACGATCGTGACGCCGCTGCCGGTCGACGAGGTCGAGCCCGGGATGATCATCGCCTACCACATCCCGATCGACGACCACCGTCTCGTCACCCACCGGGTCCTCTCGGTGGAGCACGGCGAGAACGGCGCGGTCACCGTCGAGACCAAGGGCGACGCCAACGACGCGGTCGACCCGTGGCGGGCCACGCTCCAGGGCGACACCGCCTGGCAGGTCCAGGCAGTGGTGCCCGAGCTCGGTCACGTGATCGAGGCGCTGCGCACCCCGGTCGTGAGCCAGGCCCTGGTCTACGGCGCTCCCGCGCTGCTGGCGGGCTGGCTGCTGCTCACCATCTGGCGCCCCGCCGACACCCCGACCACCCACTCCGACGACGAGGAGGAGGGCCAGTGAACCGGATCCGGCACGGCCTGGTCGTCGGCGCCATCGCACTGGCCACGGTGCTGGGGCTGACCCTCCCCGCCCAGGCCGCCTTCTCCGACTCCGCGAGCACCACCGCCGCGGTCACGACCGCCACGGTGGCCCCCGTGACCGGCATCAGCACCGCCGGCAGCTACTGCACCCCCGACGGACGGCTGGAGGTGCGCCTCAGCTGGCAGAAGAGCACCACACCGCGGGTCGAGAGCTACCGCGTCCAGGCCACCACCCTCTTCGGCCTGGTCAACGTCACCGCCGGGACCGTTCCCGCCGGCCGGACCGGTTTCGCCGCCGACATGGGCAGGACGAACTGGGGCGGCTACTCCTTCACCGTCACCACCACCACCGACTACGGCTGGACGGCCGAGTCCGCCCGGACAGGGACCCTCCGATGCTGACCGCTCTGGTGATCGCCCCCTCCGCCGCCGGCCGCCGGCAGGTCACCGGCCTGCTGGAGCTCACCGGCTGGCAGGTCCACGAGGCCGGGGACGCCGAGGACGCCCGCTGGCTCGCCGGCGCCGTCGCCCCCGACCTGGTGGTCACCGCCGCCGAGGTGCCCGGCGCCGCGGACGGGCCGGCGCTGCTCGCCGAGCTGCGCGCCGCCGGCAGCACCGCCCGGTTCCTGGTCGTCGCCGAGCAGCCCACCGTGGAGCTGCGGGCGGCCGCCGTCGCGGCCGGTGCCCTCGCCTGCCTGGCCGCCCCGGTCGACGCCCGCCCGCTGCTGGACCTCGTCCGCCGCCGCACCTCGCCGGCCGTCGGCACCGCACCGGTCGCCCGGGAGATGGTCGACGTCGAGGACCTGCACGAGGCCGACCTGGACGCCGAGCTCACCGAGCGGCTGCACCTCATGTACGACGACGCGCTGGCCGGCCGGCTGTCCGCGATCCGCACGGGCATCAGCGTGGGCGACCCGCACGCGGTCGCCGCCGCCGCGCACACCCTGGCCGGCACCTCCGGTCAGCTGGGCCACCCCGAGGTCGCCGACGTCTGCCGGGCCATCGCCGCGGACGCCCGGCGGGGGATCATGGCGCACGGCCGGCTGGCGGAGCTGGCCGACCTGACCGACGTCCCCCGCCGGGCCGCCGCCCGCCGCGGCCGGCTGGCCTGGATCGCCGACGCGGTCAGCCTGCAGGGCGCCGGCCTGGCGCTCGCCGCCGACGCCGCCGCCGGCCGGCTCGCCGCCCGCCGCGCCGGGTCGGCCGCCTGACGGCTCGCCGGCAGGTCAGGCGACGAGGCGGTAGCCGACTCCCCGGACGGTCTTGATCTCCGGCGAGTTCAGCCCCGCCGCGGCGAGCTTGCGGCGCAGGTTGGACATGTGCGCTTCCACCAGCCGGAGGTTGCCCTCCCAGTCGGTCTGCCAGACCTCCCGCAGCAGCGTCTCGCGCTGCAGCACCCGGCCGGGCCGGGAGACCAGCGCGGCCAGCAGGTCGAACTCGGTGCGGGTCAGGTCCACGGGGGCGCCGTCGACCCGCACCTCGCGGCTGTCCGGGTCCACCTCCAGCTCGGCCAGCCGCTGCACGGAGTCCTCGAGGGCCGGCCGTGGCTCGGGCACCGCCACGGTCCGCGGCCGCCGGAGCATGGTCTGCACCCGGGCGACGAGCTCGCGTGGGGAGAACGGCTTGGACATGTACCCGTCCGCTCCGACGGCCAGCCCGATGAGCAGGTCGACCTCCTCCGCGCGCGCGGTCAGCATCAGCACGTAGCAGTCGGTCTCGGCGCGCAGCTGCCGGCAGACCTCCGTGCCGTCGGCGTCGGGCAGCCCGAGGTCCAGCACGACGACGTCGGGGACCTCGCGGCGCACCTCGGCCAGGCACTCGACGCCCGTCGTGGCCTCGCGGACGTCCATGCCGGCCCGGCGCAGCACGGTGACGACGAGCTCGCGGATCTCCTGGGTGTCCTCGACGACGAGGACCGACTGACCCGACACGACCTCTCCTCCACAGACGGCGACTGCCCCGGACGCACGGGGCGTCCGGGGCAGTCATCGACATCGGGGGCGGGCATCTCCAGCGGGCCGGGAGGTCACCCGCCCCGAACGGGTGACGCGGCGCTCCTCAGACGAAGGCGCCCATGCCGGTGATCGAGCGGCCGACGATGAGGGTGTTCATCTCCCGGGTGCCCTCGTAGGAGTAGAGCGCCTCGGCGTCGTTGAAGTACCGGACGACGTCGTGGTCGAGGACGATGCCGTTGCCGCCGAACAGCTCCCGGGCCATCGCGACGGTCTCCCGGCCGCGGCTGGTCACGTAGCTCTTGGCCAGCGCCGCCTGGTCGTCGCCGAGCGCGTCGACCTCCTGCAGCTGGGAGATCCGCACGGTCATGCCGAGGCTGGCGGTGACGTTGCCGAGCATCTTGGCCAGCAGGTCCTGGATCAGCTGGAAGCCGCCGATCGGCCGCCCGAACTGCTCCCGGCTCTTCGCGTAGCGGACCGCGGCCTCGTAGGCACCGACCTGGCAGCCGACGCCGCTCCAGGCCACCCCGCCGCGGGTCACCTTCAGCACCTTGTTGACGTCGCGGAAGGAGTTGCCGCCCTCGAGCTTGTTCGCCGCGGGGATGCGGCACCCGGTGAAGGTCAGGTCGGCGTTCTGCACCGTGCGGAGGGCGAACTTGTCCTCGATCTTCGTGGCGGTGAAACCGGGGGTGCCCTTCTCCACGACGAAGGTCTTCACCTGGTCGTCGGCGACGTCGCGGGCGAACACCACGACGACGTCGGCGAAGGTGCCGTTGCCGATCCAGCGCTTGGCACCGTCGAGCACCCACTCGTCGCCGTCCCGCCGGGCGGTGGTGCGCATGCCGCGGGCGACGTCGGACCCGCCTTCGGGCTCGGTCAGCGCGAAGGCGCCGATCGTCTCCATCCGCATCATCGACGGGATCCAGCGCCGCCGCTGCTCCGCCGAGCCGAGGATCATGATCGAGCCCATGGCCAGCCCGTTGTGCACGCCGAGGAAGGTGGCCATCGAGGCGTCGACGCGGGCCAGTTCCATCGCCTGGAAGCCGGTGAAGAGCCGGGAGGCGCGGGGGCGACCCTCCCAGTCGTAGGAACGCCCGACGATGTCGGCGTCGGCGAACTTCGGGATCAGGTCCATCGGGAACTCGGCGGCGGCCCAGGCCGCGTTCACCCGGGGCTTGATCTCCGACTCCAGGAACTCGCGGAGGGCCAGCAGCTCCTTCTGCTCCTCGTCGCTGAGCAGCGACTGGAAGGCGAAGAAGTCGGCGGGCAGCAGCAGGTCGGTGGTCACGCGGGGCCTCTCTCGGGTCGTCGGCGTCGACCCGACCGACGGTACTACTCGCCAGTAACAAAGCGTCGGGCGGCGCACTGGAGGAGGGCCTCGGTGCGGTGCGCAGCTCCAGGAGCGCGCGGGCCCGGGTGGCGCGGCGGTCACCGGGCGACCGTGCCGCACAGCGGTCCGTCCGGGTGTGCGACGGCGGCCGACAGGGCAGAGAGCGGGCACGTCCGCCGGGGAGCCCGGCGACCCACACCACAGGAGCTGACGACGATGAGCCGAGCCACCCTCCCCGGTCACCGGTCCCGCTGGCGCGCCGCCGCGGCCGGTGTCGCGATCGCGGCCGCCTCGTTCAGCACGGCCGCGTGCGGCGGCGTGCAGGGCGAGGACGGCGAGAGCAGCGTCGTCGAGGACGGCGGCGAGCAGGAGGACGGCGGCGAGCAGGAGGACGGCGAGGGCGGCGGCGAGGACGACTGAGCCACCCTCGGCCGTCGGGCCGTCGACGGGCGGAGGGCCCTGCTCGTGGCCGGCGAGGCCGCTGGCAGGGTAGGCGGCCGAGCCCGGCCGGGCGCACCGTCGTCCCCAGGCGGTGTGCCCGTCCACCGGTGACGTGGCCGGCGCCCACCGACGACGCCGCTCCCCCATGCTGGGACACCCGATCGACCAGGAGGTCCCGTGCAGGCGACGACCGCCGACGACGTGCTGCGACTGCTGCTGGCTGGCGGTCGGCTGGCGGCCGAACCCGGGGTCCGGGTCGCCGACCTGGACCGGGTGGTCGTCCGGCTGACCAGCCGGGACCCCGGGGTGGACACCGACGGCCAGGCCCAGCGGGTGCTCAGCGACCTGCTCCCCCACCTGTGGGAGGCAGGCTGGCAGCCGGCGGACGTCGTGCACGTGGTGCGCCGCAGGGCCACCCAGCGCGCCGCGCGGCTGGTGGCCACGGTGATCGCCGGGTCCGCCCCGCCCGGCGGCGGGGCCGCGCCGGCTGCCTGGTCGGCCCAGCTGGCCGCGCTGGACGCCCGCGGGGGCACCGTGCTGGAGTGGTGGCGCGCCGAGGGCGTCGCCGCGTCGGCGGCCTGGCGTGAGGTGCTCCGGGTGATCGGCGTGCTGCGCGCCCTCCCCCGCGTCGAGGAGCTGGTGCCGCCGCCGTCCCGGTGGTCGGCAGGGGCCGCTCCCGACCCGGCCGTCGTCACCGACGAGCGGGTGCTCGGCCGCATCCGCGGGCTGCTGGCCAAGGCGGAGTCCACCGAGTTCGCCGCGGAGGCCGAGGCGCTGACCGCCAAGGCCCAGGAGCTGATGGCCCGCTACGCCATCGACGCCGCGATGGGCGGTGCGACCCCCGGGCCCGGTGCGGGCGGGGTCACCGCTCGCCGGTTCCACCTCGACGACCCGCACGTGGAGGCGAAGGCGGCGGTGCTGCAGGGCGTGGCCGCGGCCAACGGCGTGCGGGTGGTGCTGATGCCGTCGTTCGGCATCGCCACGCTGGTCGGCTTCTCCGCCGACCTGGACCTGGTCGAGCTGCTGGTCACTTCGCTGCTGGTGCAGGCGGGCCGCGCGCTCGACCTCGAGTCACGCGAGGGCGGCGCCCGCACCCGCTCGACGGCGTGGCGACGGGGCTTCTGGCTGGCCTACGCCGCCCGCGTCGCCGAACGGCTCACCCAGGCGCGCGACGCGGCGCGCGCCGAGGCGCGGGCCACCTACGGCGGCGCGCTCGTGCCGTTGCTGGCCGACCGGGAGGACGCGGTCGACCGCGCGGTCGAGGAGCTGTTCCCCCGTGTCCGGCGGCGTCAGGGGCCGATGGTCGACCCGGCCGGCTGGGACGCCGGGCGGCGGGCCGCCGACGAGGCCGACCTCGGCGGCGGCCGCAGCGCCCTGCCCAGCACGTGACGTGCTGGACCGGCCCCCTTCCAGGGGCCCGCCCCGAGCGCGCGAGGGGTGGGGAGGAAGGGCGCGCCCTTCTTCAGATGAACACGTCGAAGGTGGAGCCCACCTCGGACATCAGCATCGCCTGCTGGGTCAGGTCGGTGGCGGTGCTGATCCACCCGGCCACGTAGAGCAGCTGCTCGGGCACCGCGTCGTCCAGCGACGCCACCCCCGCAGCCAGCGCCGCCTGTCCCACCGCGTTGCACGCCAACACCATCATCGTCATCGACCCCTTCCGTCCCAGGAGAGGTCGGCACTCGCGGCCCGAGCTTGAGCTCCGGCCGCCCGATCGGGCGGCCGGAGCCCCCGAAGGGGTCAGGCCAGACCGGTGAGCAGCATCCGCAGCAACGCGTCGTAGGTGGCGGCCGGGTCGGGCGTGAGCACCGCTCCGCCGAGCTCCAGGCTCACCGCCCCGTGCACCGAGCTCCAGATCAGCTGGGCGGCCTCGACCGGATCCCCGTCGCGGAGCGCACCGCGCGCCATCGCGTACCGGACGTGCTCGACCAGCGCCTCGAAGGCCGCGGACGCGTGCGCGACCAGCTCGCCGGTTCCCTCGGTGGGCAACGGCCGACCACCGAACATCGCCCCGTAGTGCTGCGGCTGAGCCAGCGCGAACCGCCGGTAGTTGCGCCCGCTGGCCAGCAGCCGGGCGACGGGGTCGGGGTCGGTGTCCTCGGTGACCGCGTCGCGCAGTCCGTCGAAGCCGCGCACCAGCACTGCGGCGATCAGTCCGTCCTTGCTGCCGAAGCGGTTGTAGACGCCCATCGGCGCCACCCCCGCCTCGGTGGCGACGGCCCGCACGGTCACCGCGCCCAACCCTTCCCGCACCAGCACTCGCTCGGCGGCGTCGACCAGCGCCTGCTCGACCGCTCGGCTGGGGGTTCGCCCCGCACCGGGCCTGACATCTGTCACGACCTCATCCTCCTGCACCGATCACGCTTGCCCGTGTGTGGAACGCCGTTCTACGGTTCTGGAACACCGTCCTACAACCGGAGGCCGCGATGACCACTCCCCCGCCCGCACCTGCCACCCGCCGGTGGTGGGTGCTCGCCGTGCTCTGCCTGTCCGTGCTGCTGGTCAGCATCGACAACACGGTCGTCAACGTCGCGCTGCCGACCCTCAGCCGGGAGCTGTCGGCGAGCACCCGCGACCTGCAGTGGGTGGTCGACGGCTACACGCTGCCCTTCGCCGCGCTGCTACTGCTCGGCGGCGCGCTCGGTGACCGGTTCGGCCGGCGACGCGTGCTCCAGTCCGGGCTGGTCGCCTTCGCCCTCACCTCGGCGCTGGCCTCGCTCTCGACCAGCACCGGCCAGCTGGTCGCCGGCCGCGCCGCGATGGGCGTGGCCGCCGCCGCGATCTACCCGGCGACCCTGGCCCTGCTGGTCACCACGTTCACCGACCGGCGCGAGCGGGCCACCGCCCTGGGCATCTGGTCCGCGGTCACCGGCCTGTCGGTGGCGATCGGCCCGGTCACCGGCGGGCTGCTGCTCGAGCACTTCTCCTGGGGGTCGGTCTTCCTGGTCAACCTGCCGGTCGCGGCCGTCGCCCTGGTCGCCGGCCGGCTGCTGGTCCCCGAGTCCCGCGGGTCGCGGGCCCACCGCTTCGACCTGGCGGGGGCCGCCGCCTCGGTGGTCGGCATCGGCCTGCTGGTCCGGACGACGATCGAGGCACCCGGGCACGGCTGGGGCTCGACGACCACCCTCGGCGGCTACGCGCTCGCGGCACTGGCGGTCGCCGGGTTCGTCGTCCGCGAGCTGCGCGCCCGGGAGCCGCTGCTGGACGTCCGACTGTTCCGCGACCCGCGGGTGTCGGTCGGCAGCGGGGCGATCGCGCTGGCCTTCTTCAGCCTGTTCGGGTTCATCTTCGTGATCACCCAGTACTTCCAGTCGGTGCGCGGCTACAGCACCCTGACCGCCGGTGTGGCCACCCTCCCCTTCGCCACCGTCATCGCCGTCACCGCGCCGCTGGCGATCGTGGCGATGCGGGCGGTCGGCACCAAGCTGGTGGTGGCCGCCGGGCTGCTGACCATGGCGGCCGGTTTCACCCTCGCGGCCGGCACGAACCTGGAGTCCGACTACTGGGGCCGCATCGTGCTCTCGATGGTGCTCATGGCCGCCGGACTCGGCCTGGTCACCAGCCCGGCCACCGAGGCGGTGATGGGCGCGCTGCGCGGCGACCAGGCCGGCGCGGGATCGGCGGTCAACGACACGGTGCGCGAGGTGGGCGGCACCCTGGGCGTCGCGGTGGTCGGTTCGGTCATGAGCACCGTGTACGGCCCGGCGGTGGTCGACGGGCTCACCGCGGCGGGCGCCCCGGACCAGGCGGCCGGAACCGCGGCCGACTCGGTCTTCGCCGGGCTCGCGGTGGCCGAGCGGCTCCCCGGCCCGGCCGTGACCGCCGTCCAGCAGGCCTTCCTCGACGGCGTCACCGCGGGCTCCTGGGTGTGCGCCGCCGCGAGCGCCGTCGGCGCGGTCGTCGTCCTGGCCTTCCTGCCCGCCCAGCACCGGGCCACCGACACGGAGCAGCTGCTCGTCGCCGCTCGGTGACGTGCTGGAACGGCCCAGGTGACGCGCTGGAACGGCCCCCTTCCAGGGCCCCGCCCCGAGTGTGCGAGGGGTGGGGAGGAAGGGGGCCGTTCGTCAGGCGCGCGGGTCGAAGGGCTCCCGGCCGGGCGGCAGGTTGGACAGGTCGGGGGCGACCACCGTGGCCTCGGTGCTGTCCGGCAGCGCGAGGGTCGGGACGGCCGGCCCGAGCAGCAGGTCGCCGGTGCCGCGCGCCATCGTCCGACCGCGGAAGAACGCCGGGGCGACGAGGTTCCAGACGGCCATCAGCACCAGGCCGAGCACCAGCGAGCCGACGCCGACGACGAAGACGCCGCCCACCCCGCCGATCACCGTGTAGCCGTAGTCGGGGTGGGCGTACTCGACGCAGGCGAGCACGAAGACCAGCAGCATGAACAGCCCGCCGAGCAGCGGCAGGACGAGGCGCATGAGCACGTCGCGCGCCGACCGCAGCGAGCGGCGGAACCCCCAGGCGGCGGCGAAGCCGGTCAGCCCGTAGTAGAAGGCGATGAGCATGCCGGTCGCGGTGATCGAGTCGATCAGCACGTTCTCGCTGACCAGGGTGAGCCCGACGTAGAAGGCGATCGAGACGACGCCCATCCAGACCGTCGACACCGTGGGCGTCAGGTACCGCGGGTGGATCCGGGCGAAGGACCGGGGCAGCGCGCCGTAGGCGGCCATGGACAGCGTCCCGCGCGCGGTGGGCAGGATCGTCGTCTGCGTGCAGGCGGCGGCCGAGCTGAGCACCGAGATGATCAGCAGCGCCTCGAACGCCCGGCCCGCGGGGTCGTCGCCGAAGACCGTCGCGCCGAGGGCGGCGAAGACGTCCTCGGCGTTGGCCTCGTTGCCCAGCCCGATGCCCTCGGACCCGACGCCGGCGAAGGCGACGGTGGCCACCGAGACCACGACGTAGATGCCCACCAGCAGCACCGTGGAGATGATCGCCGCCCGTCCCGGGGAGCGGGTCGGGTCGGCGGTCTCCTCGTTCACCGCCAGCGCGGAGTCCCAGCCCCAGTAGATGAAGATCGCCAGCAGCGCGGCCTCGGTCAGCGCCGGCCAGCTCACCCCCGAGGGCCACAGCCACGACAGCGAGGGCGTCAGCGATCCCGCGGGGGCGCCGCCGCCGTAGACCTTGACCAGCGCGTAACCGGCGAAGGCGACCAGGACGACGACCTCGATGGTCAGCAGCACCTTCTGCAGCCGCGCGGTCGGTTCGATCCCGCGGTAGCAGATCCAGGTCATCAGGGCGATCCAGCCGACCCCGGCCACCGTCGTCCACAACGTGCTGTCGGCCAGCCCGTCGAGCCCGACGAGGCGGTAGCCGTAGGAGCCGGCGATCTGGGCCAGGTTGGCCATCACGATGACGTCGGCGGCGATGATCCCCCAGCCGCCCATCCACCCGGTGCGCGGACCGAAGGCCCGCGCCGCCCAGGTGAAGGTGGTGCCGCAGTCGGGTTCCCGCTTGTTGAGCTCGGAGTAGGCGACCGCGATCAGCCACATCGGCACGAACGCCAGCAGCATGATCGCCGGCGCCTTGACCCCGACGGCGATGACGACGAAGCCCAGCGTCGCGGCCAGCGCGTAGGCGGGCGCGGTCGAGGAGACGCCCAGCACGACGGAGGACGCCAGGCCCAGCGCGCCGCGCTTGAGGCCCTTGTCCTTGGCCTGCCCGTCGACCGCCTGCCCCTCGATCCGCGGCGGCGCCAGCTGTCCGCCCGCCGGGGACGAGGTGCTCACGCCGGGGTCGCCATCGGTTGCATGCGACGGTTATCGCACAGCGAGTCACGCCACGGCCAGCCAGGTGGCCCGTCCCGCCTCTCTCCTCCCGGCACGGACGTGATGTTCGTCCAGGGTGGTTGCGTCGCCCGGTCGCGCGTGACATAACTCGGTGTCAGGTGCTCAACAGCGAGCCGTGACTCTTCGGCGCGCGCCGGGGCATCGACGTGGATGGTGACTGTGACTGAGCCGACCGGAGTCGGCGGGGCGTCGGGCGCCGACCAGGAGGCCGCGCAGCTGCGCGCCCAGCTGGCGATCGCGGCGGCCGCCATCGGCACGTTCGACTGGGACCTGACCAGCAAGCGCCTGGTCTGGGACGAGCGGCTGATCGAGCTGTTCGGGTACGGCGCCGCCACCTTCGAGCAGACGATCGAGGCGTTCAACGACCGGGTGCACCCCGACGACCTGCCCCGGGTGACCGAGGCGCTGCAGACGGCGGTCGCCGAGTGCGGTGAGTTCGACGCGGTCTACCGCATCGTCGTGCCGGGGGCGGGATCCCGCTGGGTCTCCGCCCGGGGCAAGGCGCTGCCCGGTGCCGACGGCGCTGCCGCCCGGCTCATCGGCGTGGCCTCCGACGTCACCGCCGCCCTCGACGGCGAGGCGCGGGTGACCCGGGTGCTGGAGGCGATGCCGGCCGGCTTCTACTCGCTGGACCCCGAGTGGCGGTTCACCCACGTCAACGCCGAGGCCGAGCGCCTGCTGCAGCACTCCCGCGAGGAACTGCTCGGCCGGGTCGTGTGGGAGGCCTTCCCCGCTGCGGTCAACAGCCTGTTCGAGGACCGGTTCCACGAGGCGGTGACCACGGGGAAGCCGATCGCGTTCGACGCGCACTACCCGGCGCCGCTCAACGGCTGGTACGAGCTGCGGGCCTGGCCGACCCCGGAGGGTCTGTCGGTCTTCTTCCTGGAGGTCACCGAGCGCCGGGAGGCCCAGGAGCGCGCCGAGCGCGCCGCCCGGCGGCTGGCCCTGCTCGCCCAGGTGAGCGCCGAGCTGGCCGGCACCCTGGACGTGCAGGCGGCCACGGCGCGGCTGCCGCGGATCGTCGTCCCGGCGCTGGCGGACTTCTGCATCGTCACGGTGATCGACGACGACGGGCAGCCCCGCGACGTCGGCAGCTGGCACGTGAACCCGGCCAGTCGCGCCCTGCTGGAGCGCTACGCCGACGTCCGGCTGGACGCGATGCCGGTGACCGCGCCGGTGGCGCGGGCGCTGTACTCCGACGAGCCGGTGTCCTTCCGCGGCGACGACGTGGCTGTGCTGCTGCCCGTCGGCCCCGCCCGGGAGCTGATCTCGGTGCTCGCCCCGGGCAGCGAGGTCGCCCTGCCGCTGCGCGCCCGCGGTCGCACGCTCGGCCTGCTCACCCTGTTCTACGCCGACGGGCACGAGCCCACCGACGAGGACGTCTCCGTCGCCCAGGACGTCGCCGACCGGGCCGGGCTGGCGCTGGACAACGCACGACTGTTCAGCCAGCAGCAGCAGATGGCCGAGGGCCTGCAGCGCAGCCTGCTCACCGAGCCGCCCGAGCCCGACCACGCCGAGATCGTGGTGCGCTACCTGCCCGCGGCCGAGGCCGCCCGGGTGGGCGGTGACTGGTACGACGCCTTCCTGCAGCCCAACGGGTCGACGATGCTGGTCATCGGCGACGTGGTCGGCCACGACACCGCGGCCGCCGCCGCGATGGGCCAGGTGCGCAGCCTGCTGCGGGGCATCGCCGCCTACAGCGACGCGCCGCCGGCGGAGGTGCTGCGCGGGCTGGACGCGGCGATGGCGGTGCTGCAGCTGGACACGATCGCCACCGCCGCCGTCGCCCGGTTCGAGCAGACCGCCGACGAACGCGAGCGCGGGGTGACCCGGATGATCTGGGCCAACGCCGGGCACCTGCCGCCGCTGGCGCTCAACCCCGACGGCAGCGTGGCGGTGCTCGCCGACTGGAAGGCCGACCTGCTGCTCGGCGTCGACTCGGGGGCGGTGCGCACCGACTCGGTGGTCACCCTGGACCGGGGCGCGACGGTGCTGCTCTACACCGACGGGCTGATCGAGCGCCGCGATGCCGACCTGGACACCGGGCTGGACCGGCTGCGCACCGCGCTGGGCGAGCTCGCCGACCGGCCGCTGCAGGAGCTCTGCGACGAGCTGATCGAGCGGCTGGTCGAGGGCAAGCCGGACGACGACGTCGCCCTGGTGGCCGTGCGGCTGCACCCGCAGGACCGGCCGCGGCCCTCCGAGGCGGGCCCCAACCGGGTGCCCGACCTGGTCCCGGACGACCCCGCGACGCCGATCAGCGACTGACGCCCCGGCCCGGCGTGTGCTCGTGCTGCTCGATGGAGTGCGGAACGGCGAAGGACGCCGGCGGCGGCAGCACGAGCGGCACCTCCGACTCCTCCTGGGCCGCCGACCGCCGGGCCAGCACCGCCACCCCGACGACCAGCGCGACCACGCCGAACACCTGGCCGGCGGTGGCGAGCAGGCCCGGCTGCAGGCGCTCGTCGTAGACCAGGGTGGCCAGGCCGACGGCGACCAGCGGCTCGAGCACGGCCATGGCCGGGAGCATCTCGATCAGCGCGCCGGACTGGTACGCCCACTGGGCGAAGACGATCGACGCGGCGCCGCTGGCCAGCAGCGCGTACGTGGTCCAGGAGGTCAGCAGCTCGGCGGGCGGGTGCGCGACGACGTCCTTGAGCAGCAGCCCGGTCATGCCGAAGCCGAAACCGGCGGCGATGCCGAGGGCGAGCGCCTTGTGCGGCGACGACGGGCGCAGCGCCCACAGGGCGGCGAGCACCATGATCGCGGCACCGGCGCCGAGGCAGGCGAGCAGCGGGGGCGGGTCGGCGAACCGCGACCCGTGGTCGGGCCTCGCGGACACGACGAAGACGGCGAGCGCGAGCACCACCAGCGCCGCGGCGACCCACTGCCCGCGGTCGGGCAGGGTGCGGCCGGGGTGCCGCCGGTCGATCAGCGCACCGAGGGCCAGGGAGAGCACGAGCCCGCCGGACAGCAGCGGCTGGACGATGACGACCGGGCCGAACGTCAGCGCGGCGGCGTGCAGCAGGAAGCCGACCAGGGCGGCGAGCTGGCCGAGCAGCCAGCCGCGGTGCCGGACCAGCCGGCCGACCAGCCGGAGCACGGCGCCGTCGGGCAGGGACTCCCCCGCCGACGTCGCGCACCGGTGCTGCACCACGGTGGAGGTGGCGAAGGCACACGCCGACAGCAGCGCCAGGACGATGGCCGCGGTCACGTCGGCGAGTCCACCACACGATCGCCGCCCTGGCCGGGTGACGGCCGGGATCTGCGGCTCAGCGTGCACTTCCGTCACAGCCTCGGGCCGTTACGGTGGGCCGGGTGTGCGGCGGGGCGGGCAGGACGACCGGCGTGGTCCGGTCACCCCGGGGCAACCCCGGGGGTCGTGTCGTTGCTGAGCATCTCGTCACCCGCCCGGCCGTGCGCTCCGCGCACCTGCTGGCGCCTCGATCAGGGGCTGGCTGGCCGCCCCGTCGCACACCTCGCCGGTGACGGCGCCGACCGGGCGGCGGGCGGCGATCACCGCCTCCGGCGTCGCCGTGGCGCTGCTGGGCGGCCGCTGGCGGCGGCGGGAGATGGTCCGGCGGACGGCGGTCGCGCTCGGGTTGCCCCGGGCGCCGCGGTGGGTGGGCACGCTGGTCGGTGAGGTGCTGGCCGCCTACCGCGACGCCCCGGTGGACCGGCCGCGGGAGCTCGCGGCGTTCGTCCGGACGACGGAGGGCTGGCGGCGCGGCTGGACGGTGGTGCCGCAGCCCCGGGTGGTGCGCTGGCAGCCGACGACCACCGACGTCGCGTTCCGCCGGTACGGGGTGACGGAGCTGCCGGACCTGGCGGCGCTGGCCCGGCTGCTGGACCTGGACGCCGGCGAGCTGGCCTGGTTCGCCGATGCGCACCGGCTGGAGCGCACGGTGCGGGAGCCGCTGCGGCACTACCGGTGGACCGCGCTCTCCTCACCGGACCGGACCCGGCTGGTGGCCGCGCCGAAGCCGCGGCTGAAGGAGGCCCAGCGCCGGCTGCTGCGGCACGTGGTGGGCCCGCTGCGGGTGCACGGGGCGGCACACGGGTGCGTGCCGGGGCGGTCGGTGCGGACGGCGGTGGCGCCGCACGCGGGAGCGGCCGTGGTGCTGCAGCTGGACCTGGAGGCGTTCTTCCCGAGCATCCCGGCGGAGCGGGTGCACGCGCTGCTGCGCACGGTCGGCGGGCTGCCCGAGCCGGTGGCGCACGCGGTGACGGGGCTGGTGACGACGGTCGTGCCGCGGTCGGTGTGGGCGACGGTGCCCGTGCCGGCCGATGTCGACCGGCACTTCCGGGTCGGCCGGCGGCTGGCGGTGCCGCACCTGCCGCAGGGGGCGCCGACCTCGCCGGCGCTGGCGAACCTGGTCGCGTTCCGGCTGGACCGGCGGCTGGCGGGGCTGGCCGCGTCGTTCGGCGCCGAGTACACCCGGTACGTCGACGACCTGACGTTCAGCGGCGACCGCGGCCTGGACCGAGGCCGGTTCGAGGCGCTGGCCGGGGAGGTCGTGGCCGAGGAGGGCTTCCGGCTGAACGCGGCCAAGACCCGGTCGACGGCAGCGGCGGGGCGGCAGTCGGTGCTGGGTGCGGTGGTGAACGTGCACCCGACGCTGCCGCGGCCCGAGCGGGACGCGCTGCGGGCACTGCTGCACAACTGCGCGGTGCGCGGCTGGCGGTCGCAGGTGCGCGACCGGGACCCGGCGACGTTCCGCGACCACGTGCTGGGCCGGGTGGCGTGGGCGGCGTCGATCGACCCGGCGTTCGGCGCGCGGGCGCGCCGGCTGGCCGACCGCATCGACTGGAGCACGTGAGGCGGTTCACCGGGTCGCACCCGCTGGTTCGGCGGGGCAGGCCCCCGGTCACCGCCATCGCGGTGGCAGGGTGGAGTCGGTGGTGGCGGAACTGACAGGCAGTGCGTTCGACGGGCGACTGGGGCGGGCGGCGTGCGCTCCGATCGCCGGGCGGGGCGAGGACGGGCAGTGACCCGGGACGAGCAGCGTCGGCTGCCCGGGCACCTCGACCCCCGCGCGGGTCGGGCGCCGTCCCGGGGCGGCGGGTCAGCCGGCGGCAGGTCGTGGAACTCGGCGCGGGCCACGGTGGTGGCCCGCTCGATCGCCGCGGTGCTCAGCGCGCTGGTGCTGGCCGGCAGCGGCTGGGGCTGGTACCTGGTGCGCGTCGCGGAGGCGAGCGTGAGCCGCACCGACGCCATCCCGGCGACCGGCAACGTCGACGTCAACGGCGACGAGCACGCCGGTGCCGAGATGAACCTGCTGCTGGTCGGGATGGACTCCCGCAAGGGCCCTGTGCCAGGCCACCAGCGACCCGCTGTCCGGCGCGGACTTCCCGGCCGGCGTCCAGTCGATCAGCGGGGCGGACGCGCTGAAGTTCGTCCGCCAGCGCCACGGGCTGCCACGGTCCGACCTCGACCGGGTCGTCCGCCAGCAGGTCTACATCGCCGGCATGCTGCGCAACATCCTCTCCTCCGACCTGCTGTTCAACCCGGGCAAGCAGAAGGCGATCGTGGAGCAGGTGGGCAGCAGCGTCACCTTCGACCAGGGGCTGGACGTCTTCGACCTGGCCGCCCAGATGCAGAACGTGCAGCCGGGGAACATCACCTTCCAGACCATCCCCGGGCTGGACGACGCCCGGATCGACGGCGCCGACGTGCTCGAGCCGCCGAGCCAGGAGGTGCTCAACGAGTTCTTCGCCTCGCTGAACGCCGCACCGGCGGAGGAGCCGCCGTCGCCGGCGCCGACGAGCGCCGCCCCGTCGGTGTCGCCGTCGTCGGTGACCGTCAGCGTCCTCAACGGCTCCGGCGTCTCCGGTGCGGCCGCGACCACCGCGGAGGCGCTGGTCGGCGCCGGCTTCGGGGCGGACAACGGCGGCAACGCCGATGCCACGGCGACGACGACGGTCAGCCACCGCGCGGGGGACGAGGCTGCGGCTGCGCTCGTCGCCGCCCAGCTGCCCGGCGTGGCGGTGACCGTCGACGACAGCCTGCCTGCGGGCACCCTCCGCCTGGTCATCGGCACCGACTTCAACGGCATCGGCGAGGCGGTCACCGCCCCCGCACCGGCGGCCGCGCCCGGCGGCTACGCCACCACCGAGCGGACGGCAGCCGACTCGAGCTGCATCAACTGACCGGATCCACCTCGGGGGCGCGGCACACTCTGCGGGTGATCGACGAGAGGACCCCCGCGTGAGCTACCGACCGTTCCGAGGCGCACGGTGGCTGATCCCGCTCCTGTTCGCCGTCTTCGGCGTCGTCGCGGTGGGGCTGATCATCGCCACCGCGCAGGGCCAGGGGCCGCCGCTGCTCTTCCTGCTGCTGTGGCTGGGCGCCCTGGGCTGGAACGCCTGGTGGTTCCTGGTCCGGACCTGCGTGGAGCTGGAGGTCACCGGCGCCCAGCTGCACTGGGCGACACCGCTGCGCGCCGGCGCCGTCCCCCTGCTGGACGTCGCGCGCATACGGCGCAGCCGGCTCTCCGACACGCTCGCCGTGATCGAGCTCCGGACGGGGCGGCCGCTGATGGTGCCGGTCCGGTACGGCTTCGCCGCCGTCGAGCGCGAGATCGTCGCCGGCTCACCCGGGGTGGTGGTCGAGGAGTCCTAGCGCCGCTCAGGCGAACCGGTCGGGCCGGAACGCGGCCAGCAGCGGGCTCGGCTCCCCATCGGTGATCTCGCCGGCGAGCAGCTCGCCCGCGATCAGTGCGAGCGTCGCGCCGCTGTGCGTGAACGCGACGTGCAGCCCGGCCACCCCGGGCACCGCACCCAGCACGGGACGGCCGTCGCCGGGGATCGGCTTGCGGCCCACGCCGATCGCCTCCGCGGTCAGCGCGGGATGGCCGGCCAGCAGCCGGGACGCCTCGGTGAGCAGGCCCTGGACGGTGGAGTCGCGGACCTCGAAGCTGCCGTCGTGCCGCCGGACCACCTCCTCCTCCGACCAGGCGGCGTCCATCACCAGCGACCCGCCGGGCGCGGGGCGGAGGGCCACCCGCGGGGTGTTGAGCACGGCGCGGAGGGCGTGGCCGACCGGCGGGGTGCGCACCAGCAGGGCGTTCGAGGTCGCGTCCGGGACCACCACACCCAGCTCGGCGAGCGCCGCGGGCACCTCCGCCCCGGTGGCGAGCAGGACCGCGTCGGCCGGGACGACGTCGCCGGCGCCGGTGCGCACGCCGGTGACGCGGCCGCCCTCGACGACGGCCTGGCAGCGGCCGGCGGAGGTGCGCACCCGTCCCCCGGCGGCGACCAGCTCGCGGGCCAGGTGGGCGATGAGCGAGGGCAGGTCGACCCAGCCCTCGCCGGGGTTGAGCACGACGCCGTCGTCGGGCAGCGCGGCGACGTCCAGACCCGGGGTGCGGTCGGTGACCTCGGCCGGCGTCAGCCACTCGGCCGGGTAGCCGATCTCCCGGTGGTGCGCGTAGGACTCCCGGACGCCGTCGCCCCAGCGGATGCCACCGTCGAAGCGCACCCACGGGACGTCGAGAGCGCGGTAGCGCGCCAGCCCGGCCATCCGCAGCCGGTGGTACTCGGCGGGGAACGCGCCGGCGGAGTTCAGCCAGGACAGCGACCGCCCCGACGCACCGCCGGCCAGCTCGCCGTCCGTCAGCAGCGTGACCCGGGCACCCCGGTCGGCCAGCTGTGCCGCGGCCGACACCCCCAGCGCTCCCCCACCGACGACGACCACCCGCATCCACGGACCCATGTGGCCAGGCTCCCATCCACGCCCGGCATGTCCGGCGGGTGTGGTTGGTTGCTCTCACCACCTGCCAGGCGCGGCGGGCCACCCGGGGACGAGGAGCAGCGTGACGACGACGACGGCGACGGCGGGGGTCGGCTTCCGCTCCGAGCGGGGGCCGGTGCTGATCGGCGTCATGCTCGCGACGGCGCTGGTGGCGATCGACTCGACGATCATCGCCACCGCCGTCCCCTCGATCGTCGACGACGTCGGCGGCTTCGCCGAGTTCCCCTGGCTGTTCTCCATCTACCTGCTGGCCCAGGCGGTCACCGTGCCGGTCTACGGCAAGCTGGCCGACCTGTTCGGCCGCAAGCCGGTGATGCTGGTCGGCATCGGGCTGTTCCTGCTCGGCTCGGTGCTCTGCGGGTTCGCCTGGAGCATGGGCTCGCTGATCGCCTTCCGCGCCCTGCAGGGGCTGGGGGCCGGGGCGGTCCAGCCGATGGCGATGACGATCGTCGGCGACCTGTACTCGCTGGCCGAGCGGGCGAGGGTGCAGGGCTACATCGCCAGCGTGTGGGCGATCAGCTCGGTGGTCGGCCCGACGCTGGGCGGGGTCTTCTCCGAGTACGTCAGCTGGCGGTGGATCTTCTTCGTCAACGTCCCGTTCTGCCTGCTCGCCGCGGTGATGATCGGCCGCCGGCTCACCGAGACGGTCACCCGCAGCCGGCCGCGGATCGACTACGCCGGGGCCGGTGTGCTCACCGTGGGCCTCACCCTGCTGGTGCTCGGGCTGCTGGAGGGCGGCCAGGCGTGGGCGTGGGCCTCGCCGCAGAGCGTCGCGGTCCTCACCGCCGGGGCCGTCCTGCTGGCGGTGTTCGTGCTGATCGAGCGGCGGGCCGCCGACCCCGTCGTCCCGCTGACGCTGTTCCGGCACCGGCTGATCGTCACGACCAGCCTGGTCTCCGCCGCCGTCGGCGCGGTGCTGCTCGGGCTGACCACCTACGTGCCCACCTACGTGCAGGAGGCGCTGGGCACCGGCCCGCTGGTGGCCGGGTTCGCGCTGGCCGCGCTGACCATCGGGTGGCCGATCTCCGCCTCGCAGTCCGGGCGGCTGTACCTGCGGATCGGCATCCGGACCACCGCGCTGCTCGGCTCGGTGGTGGTGGTCGCCGGTGCCGCGCTGCTGCTGCTCCTGGACGCCTCCTCCAGCGTCATCCAGGTGGGCGCGACGTGCTTCGTGATCGGGCTGGGCATGGGGCTCACCGCGGCACCGACGCTGATCGCGGCGCAGTCGGCGGTCGGGTGGCAGCAGCGCGGCGTGGTCACCGGCACCAACATGTTCTTCCGTTCCATGGGCAGCGCGCTCGGCGTCGCCGCCTTCGGTGCCGTGGTGAACGGGACGCTGGGCTCGGCGTCGCTGGAGTCGGTGTCGCCGGAGTCGGTGGCCCTCGGCCCGGAGACGCTCACCGGCGCGGTGCACTCCGTGTTCATCGCCACGGCGGGCGTGGCGGTGCTGCTGCTGGTGGCCGTCGCGCTCATGCCCCGGGAGGAGCGCTCCATCGAGCCCACCCCGGCCGAGCCGGCGCCAGCGGGGCCCACCGCCGCCGCGTGACGGTCAGGCCGGCGCGCTGCTGAGCCCGGCCACCCCGAGGGTGCGGATCAGGTCGAACCGGGACGCGTCCTCGGTGCCCGGCTCGGCGGTGTAGGTGACGATGCGCAGGTCCGTGCAGTTCGCGGTGAGGATGTCGCAGTCGAGCGTCACCGGCCCCACGGCCGGGTGGGCGAAGGTCTTGCTCTTCGACCGGTGCTCCACGACCGTGCCCTCGGCCCACATCCGCGCGAACCGGTCGTTGCCGTGCAGCTCGGCCAGCAGCGCCCGCACCGACACGTCGTCGGGGTACCGGATCGCCGCAGTGCGCAGGTCGGAGACGAGGGCGCGCTCGTGCCGTTCCTCCTCGGCGGGGGTCCACACGACTTGCGGGGTCCGGCCGGCGAACTGCGCGGCGATCAGGTTCTCCCCCGGCTGGACGCGACCGAGCAACGCCTCCGCGGCGGCGTTGAGCGTGAGCAGCGTCCAGTGCGCGGTCCAGACGCTGACGGCGACGTCCGGCAGGCGGGCGATCAGCCGCTGCACGCTGCCGGGGATGTGCGTCGGCACGGCGCTCGCGGCCGGCGCGGGCAGCCCGGCGGCGAGGTACAGCTGGTCGCGCTCGCAGTCGCCGACCTGCAGTACCCGGGCGAGCGAGCCGACGACCTGCGCCGAGGGCCGCTCGGCCCGGCCCTGCTCCAGCCGGACGAGGTAGTCGACCGACAGGCCGGCCAGCAGGGCGACCTCCTCCCGGCGGAGGCCCGCGGTGCGGCGCTGCCCGGCCGGGAAGCCGACGGCGGCCGGTTGCAGGCGCTCCCGCCACGCGCGCAGCAGCGTGGCCAGTTCCCCGCGGTCGGTCATGCACCCATGATCGACCCCGCGGCGGCGAGATGGGTGGTACTGCCGTTCCTCCGGTCGAACGTGACCATCCGGCGTGGCCCGGACGGGGGCACCGTCGGTCGCATGACGACGACAGTGATCACTGGCGGCAACAAGAGCCTGGGCTACGAGACGGCCCGGCGGCTGAAGGAGCACGGGCACCGGGTGGTGATCGGCGCCCGCGACCCGGAACGCGGGCGCCGAGCGGCCGAGGAGCTCGGCGTGGACTGGGTGCAGCTGGACGTGACCTCCGACGAGTCGGTGGCGGCCGCGGCGGCCGCGGTGCGGGAGCGCTTCGGCGGGCTGGACGTGCTGGTCAACAACGCGGGCATCCCGGGGCCGATCGGCGCGGTGGAGGACTACACCGGACCGGATCTGCTGGCGGTGCTCGACACGAACACGGTGGGGACCGTCCGGACGACGCACGCGTTCCTGCCGCTGCTGCGGGAGTCGGCGGCGCCGGTGATCGTGAACGTGTCCAGCGGGCTGGGCTCGTTCGCCGCGCGGTCCGACGAGTCCAGGATCGAACACTCGGTGCCCTCGGTCGGGTACTCGGCGAGCAAGGCGGCGGTCAACATGCTCACCGCCGTGTACGCCCAGTTCCTCCCGGAGCTGCGGATCAACACCGTGGACCCGGGCTACACGGCCACCGACTTCAACGGCCACGCCGGCCCGCAGACCGTCACCGAGGGCACCGACGCGATCGTCGCGATGGCGACGATCGGGGCCGACGGCCCGACCGGCACCTTCACCGACCGGCACGGCGCCGTCGGCTGGTGACCAGCCCGGCCGCGGCGCCCCTCGCGGGCGCCACGGCCGGGCCGCTCGTCAGTGCGGCCGGGTGGTCTCCGTGTCGACCTGGATCAGCCGCGGGGTCTGCGTCGGCTCGGCGAGCAGGGCACGCAGGTGCTCGCCGTCGGCGGCCTGGACGCCGGCCACGCCGTAGCCCTCGGCGATCTTGGTGAAGTCCATGCCGGGGATGGTGGTACCGGGGGCGTCGGGGGTGCCGAGCACGTCGGCGAACCACTGCAGCGCGCCGTAGGTGCCGTTGCGCAGCAGCACGAACGTGATCGGAAGCTGGTGCTGCGCCGCGGTCCAGAGCGCGGTGATGCCGTAGTTGGCCGAGCCGTCGCCGATGACGCCGACGACGGGCCGGTCGGCGTCGGCGAGGGCGACACCGACGGCGGCGGGCAGGCCGAAGCCGAGCCCGCCGGAGGCCGGCCAGAACCAGGAGGCGCCGCGGCGCAGGTCGATCTGCCGCCACCAGGCGCTGCTGGTCGAGGTCGACTCGACGACGTAGCGGGTGTCGGCGGGCTGGGTGTCGCGGAGCGCGGCGAACACCTGCTCGGGGTGCAGCACGTCGTCGGCCTGCGGCTGCGCCGGCGTGGCGGGGGTCGTGTACTCGCGGGTCTGCTCGGGCGGCTCGGGCAGCGCCTTGAGCAGCGCGCGGATCACCGCGCCGGGGTCGGTGACCAGGGCGCGGCCCATCGGCGCGCGGGAGGCTGCCTCGGCGTCGTCGGTGACCTGCACCAGGCGGGTGCCCTCGGGCAGCAGGTCGCCGGGGACGTGCTGGTGGTAGCGGAACACCGGAGCGCCGAGCACGAGCACGAGGTCGTGGCCGGCGAACGCCTCCGAGATGGGCGCGATGCCGGCGGGCAGGACGCCGCGGAAGAGCGGGTGCCGGTTCGGGAAGGGCATCCGGAAGGTGCTGGGGGCGGCCCAGGTGTCGGCGCCCATCCGCTCGGCGAGCGCGGTGGCCTCGTCGAAGAGGCCGTCGGTGTCGAGGTCGCCGCCGAGGACGAGCGCGGGGTTGCGGGCAGCCTGCACCTCGGCGACCAGCCGGTCGAGCTGGGCGGGGTCGGGGTACGCGGAGCGCTCGACGTCGCGGTCGAGCACCGCGGCGGCGTTCGGGTCGGCCTCGACGGTCCAGTCGTCGTACGGGATGGAGAGGTAGCTGGGCCGGCGGCGCAGCTGGGCCTCAAAGACGGCCTGGGCCAGCGAGCGCGGAACGTCGGCGGCGGTGGCGGGCTCGGCGGCCCAGCCGACCAGCGGCCGCATCAGCTGCGCGGCGTCGACGTTGGAGAGCATCGCCTCCAGGCCGATGGCCGAGCGCACCTGCTGACCGGCGGTGAGCACCAGCGGCGTCCGGGAGTAGACGGCGTTGGTGAGGGCGCCCATGGCGTTGCCGGAGCCGGAGGCGGCGTGCAGGTTGACCAGCGCGGGGCGGCCGGTGGCCTGGGCGTAGCCGTCGGCCATGCTGATGACGGCGCCCTCGTGCAGGCCGAGCACGTAGCGGAACTCGTCGGGCAGCTCGGCGAGGAACGGCAGCTCGTTGGAGCCGGGGTTGCCGAAGATCGTCGTCAGGCCCTGCCGGCGCAGGAACTCGTGGGCCACGGTGCGGATCAGCACTGATCCCCCTCGCTGGTCGGTGTGGTCGCGCTCACGGTAGGCGCTGGTGCCGACAGCGATCCAATAGATGCGTTGCGGATGCCCAGATAGAGACTGTCGATGTGGCTGACTTCGACCTGAACCTCGTGCGGGTGTTCGTGCTGCTGTACGAGACGCGCAGCGTGACGGCCACGGCCGAGGCGGTGCACGTGACCCAGCCGACGGTGAGCTACAGCCTCGGGAAGCTGCGCCGACGGTTCGACGACGAGCTGTTCCGGCGCGGGCGGGGTGGGCTGGAGCCGACGGTGGTGGCCGACCGGCTGTACGAGCCGCTGCGGCAGGCGCTGGCGGGGATCTCCGCGGCGGTGGACCCGTCGTCGGCGTTCGACCCGGCGGCCTCCCGGGCCCGGTTCACCATCGCGTTGTCGGACCTGGGCGAGGCGTCGCTGCTGCCCCGGCTGGTGGGCCCGCTGCAGGCAGAGGCGCCGGGGGTGTCGCTGACCGTGCGGCCGCTGGACCTGGTGGCGTCGCCGGCAGAGCTCGCGCGGGGGCAGCTGGACGCGTTCGTGGCGACGCCGATCCTGTCCTCCCCGCAGCTGCGGCGGATCCCGCTGTTCGCGGAGGGCTACCTGGCGATGGTGGGCTCGGCGCACCCGCGGCTGGCCGGCGGCGCCGTCACCGTCGAGGAGCTGCGGGCGGAGCGGCACGTGCTGGTCGACAGCGCGACCGGGCACGTGGGGCCGAAGCTGGCGCTGGAGACGCTGGACCTGCTCGACCACGTCGCGCTGCAGGTGTCGAAGTTCTCCGTGCTGCCCTACCTGGTGGCGGAGTCGGACCTGGTGGCGATCGTGCCGTCGCACGCGGGGCGGGCGTTCACCGACCACCACCCGGTGCGGCTGCTCTCGCTGCCGATCCCGCTGGAACCGCTGGAGATCGCGCTGTACGCCCGACCCGAGGCGTCCCGGACGCCGGCGCAGCGCTGGCTGGTCGACGTCCTGCACCGCCACCTCGCCGCGCCGACGCCTCCCGCTGCCGTCAGGCCGTCTGGAAGGACCGCCGGGAGAGGCCGACGCCGTAGCCGTCCAGGCGGGTGACCACCGGTGCGGTGGGGTCGGTGGCCGCGCCGAGGGTGACGAACAGCGGGGTGAAGTGCTCCACGGTCGGATGGGCGTAGGGCATGCCGGGTGCCGCGGTGCGGAAGCGGGCGAGCTCGTCGACCGCGCCGCGGGCCAGCGCGTCGGCGGCCCACGCGTCGAAGTCCGCCGACCACCCGGGCACCCGGTTCTCCACGAGCATCTCCCGGGTCAGGAAGGGCAGGCCGTGGGTCATGTGGCCCGAGCCGACGACCAGCACGCCCTGCTCGCGCAGTGGTCGCAGCCGGGCGCCCAGCGACAGCAGCTCGTCAGGGTCCTCGGTGGGCAGCGACAGCTGCAGCACCGGGACGTCGGCGGTCGGGTACATGATCTTCAGCGGCACCCAGGCGCCGTGGTCCAGCCCGCGTCGGGTGTGCTGGTGCACCTGCGTGGTGTCCGGCGTCAGCCCGACCACTTGCCGCGCGAGCTCGCCGGCGTCGGGAGTGTCGTAGCGGAACCCGTGGTACATCGGGTCGAAGCCGCCGAAGTCGTAGACCAGCTCGTCGGGCCGGTCGGCGCTGACCGACAGCGGCGCGGACTCCCAGTGAGCGGACACCACCAGGATCGCTCGCGGCTTGGGCAGGGCACGAGCCCAGTCGTGCAGCGGGTCGAGCCACGCGGGGCTCTGGAAGGGCATGGGCCCGCCGCCGTGGGACAGGTAGAAGCTGGGCAGCGGCCCGTCCTCCGGCGTCCAGGGCCGGTGCGGCGACTCCACCTCCAGCGCGGCGACCCGGCGCAGGTGGGCGGCGAACGGGTGCGCGGCCGGGATGCGCGCGTCGGCGGTCGCGGTCGTGCTGAGCGTGGTCATGAGACTCCTCGGTGGTCGTGACGCGAAGGCGGAAGTGCCCGAAGGCGACCGGGACGGTCGGAGCGGGCCGGGCAGCCTTCGCGAGCTGCCCGGCCCACCGGAGCACTGCGTCAGGCGCCCGCGGGCTGCGCCACCCGCCGGCGGTCGGCGATCAGGTGGTCGATGCTGTAGCGCCCCGCGCCGATGACGGCGAGCAGGAGGGACACAGCGCCGAGCACCAGGACGAACTCGTAGCCGCCCGCGTCGACGAAAAGGCCGGACCCGGCGTGGGCGAACGCGAACGCACCCACCATGTCGACCAGGAGCAGCAGCCCGACGACCGGCACGGCCAGTCCGACGACGAGGGCGGCGCCGCCGACGAGCTCGACGATCGCGGCCAGCCATGCAGCGGCGGTCGCGGCGGGCACGCCGATCTCCGCAAAGAAGGCGGCGGTGCCGTCGATGCCGTTGGTGAACAGCTTCTGCCAGCCGTGGGCGAAGAACACCACGCCCACGGCGACGCGGGTCAGCAGGAGGGCGACGTCTCGGGCGGGGGCGGGGAAGGTCATGAGGTTCCTGTCGGTGCGAGGGCGTTGGGGGTGCAGGTGTCGGCCGGGTACCCGGGCTGGCGCGGAGGCCGGCCGCGAGGCGCGCCAAGAGCATTGGTTGTCGTTACAAGTGAGAGCATGCCCGAGGGAACTTGTTTCTACAACCATGCGGGTTGAGGATGGTGCCATGGAGACCCCCTGGCTCGACCGGCGTGAGATGCGCGCGTGGGTACGCCTCATCGGCGTACTCGAGCTGCTGCCCGGTGCGCTGGATGCGCAGCTGCGCCGGGACTCCGACCTCACGCACTTCGAGTACTACGTGCTGGCAGTGCTCTCCGAGGCACGCGACCGGAGCCTGCGGATGACCGAGCTGGCCCGGCACACCAACGCCACCCTCCCCCGGCTCTCGCACGTGGTCAGCCGGCTGGAGACCCGCCGCCTGGTCGAGCGCGTCCCCTGCCCGGAGGACCGGCGGGCGACCAACGCCCGGCTCACCGGCCCGGGCTGGGCGAAGGTGCAGGAGGCAGCCCCCGGCCACGCGGCCACCGTCCGGCACCACGTCATCGACGCCCTCGACGTGGAGCAGATCGACCAGCTCGCCGCAATCGGCGACGCCGTCCTCGCCCGGCTGGACCCGTCCGGTTCGATGGCCGCCATCTACACCCGGTACGACGAGTCCGACGGGTCCCCGCCGTCGGAGGGGACTGCCGAGGGTTGACGACGGCGTCCGACCGGGGCGACCAGCCGGGGCTCACCGGCCGCCTCGGGACCGTCCACTCACCCGCCGGCGGCAGACCGGCTCAGCAGGGGGGACCGACGTGCACACCGACGTCCGGGCGCAGCGGGGCTGCGTCCGGACGCGGGTGACGAGCAGGTCAGAGCAGGGGTCCGATGAGGATCTCGGTGCCGTCGGGGCGCCAGGTGCGCCATCGGCCATCGGGTTGTCGCTGGACCCGGAACCCGTGGTGCACCTTGGTGTGGTGGCGTTCACACAGCAGGGCTGAGTTGTTCAACGACGTCTCACCACCGTGCAGCCAGTGGATGAGGTGGTGGACGTCGCACCACCAGGTCGGCGCACCGCACCCGGTGAACACGCATCCCTTGTCCCGCCGCTCCACCGCCTTGCGCAGTCCCGGGGTGACCACCCGGTGGTCCCGACCCAGGTCCAGTGGAGTGCCGTCGGGGCCCATCACGATCCGGGAGATGCTGCCGTCGCACGCCAGCCACCGCGCCCGGGCGGCGGAGATGCTGGCCCCGAATCCGGTCTGCGCGGCGCCGGGACCGGTGGCCGGGTCGACCGCATCGTCCAGGTTCAGTTGCAGCACCACGTGCGGCTTCACCGTCCGCAGCGTCGGCAGGTTGCCCGAGGCCAGCTGGTTGTCACACACCTGCACGAACGCATCAGCCTGCTGCTGGGACCGGTTCCGGGTGTCCCCCTTCGGCCGGTCGGCCTGCACGTGGGACTCGATCGCGGCCTGCACCTTCTCCCCACCCACGGCATCCAGCTCGAACCGACCCGTGACGCTGCCGTCGGCGTGCTTGACGATGGTGAACCGCCGACCCTCCGTCGGGTCCGGCTCCGGCCCGTCAGGATCCAGGGCGTCCTCGAACAGCTGCACCGCAACCTTCAACGACTCATGTGGCGCACCGGCGGCGATCACCGCCCAGGTCCGGTCGAACTCCGCGAGGTCGATGCCCTGCTCGTGGGCCTTCGCCACCTCACCAGGGCCGACCCTCTCCGCCAGCACGTTCACCTGCGCCGCAGTCACCACACCGGCCGCGAACCCCTCGGCCAGCACGGGGAAGTGCTCCAGCGCCCGCCCAGACCGCACGATCCGCGACGCCTCGACCGGCGCCAGCCGCACGTGCCCGATCAACCACGACCGCATGCTCTTCAGCCCGTCGCGCTCCGCCGCCTGGGTGGCCTCCGCGTGCCGCACCGTGCGGGTCAGCTCCGCAGCCACCCGGTTCGCCACGGCCACCAGCAACCCCGTCCGGTCCAACACCTCACCATCGGTCAAACCGTGCAGGCCCTCGGCCGCGAGGGCATCCAGCGCCGACGTCAACTCGCTCACCGAGCACCTCCCGTCGATTCGAACGTGTGTACGAAGAATACCGGTCCGAGCGGCCGCCGACAACACGAATTCGCAGGTCAGGAGCCTGTCCACAGATCAGTCGGAGGCCTTGACAGGCGGCCGGTCGCCTTCGGGCGATCGCCCGATGTCGAGAACACGCAGCCGGTTCCGTCCCCGGGGTGTCCGCGGCCACGATGGGCCGCAGCACACCGAGGAGGACCACGATGGCCAAGTACCTGCTGCTCAAGCACTACCGGAGCACGTCGAAGTCGCTCGACTGCGCGCCGATGGACCAGTGGACGCCGGACGAGGTCTCGGCCCACGTCCAGTACATGAGCGACTTCGCGACGAAGCTGACCGAGACCGGCGAGTTCGTCGACGGGCAGGCCCTGGCTCCCGAGGGCCTGTGGGTGCGGTACGACGGCGAGGGCCGCCCGCCGGTCACCGACGGCCCGTTCGCCGAGACCAAGGACCTCATCGCCGGCTGGATGGTGATCGACGTCGACACCCAGGAGCGCGCCGTCGAGCTGGCCGGCGAGCTGTCGGCCGCCCCTGGACCGGGCGGGGAGCCGATCCGTGAGTGGCTGGAGCTGCGGCCGTTCCTGGGCGCGCCGCCCACCGTCACCGAGTGACCCTGGCCGTGGACGAGGTCCTGCTCCGGAGTCTCGTCCCGGGCGTGCTCGGCGTCCTCGTCCGCCGCGGAGCCGACTTCGCGGCGGCCGAGGACGCCGTCCAGGAGGCGCTGGTCGAGGCGGTCCGCAGCTGGCCGGCCACCCCGCCGCGGGACCCGACGGGCTGGCTGGTCACCGTGGCCTGGCGCAAGTTCCTGGACGCGACCCGGGCGGAGACCACCCGTCGGCGCCGGGAGGAGAGGGTCGCCGACGAGCCACCGTCCGGGCCGGTGCCCTGGGCGGACGACACGCTGCAGCTGTACTTCCTGTGCGCCCACCCGTCGCTGACGCCGGCGTCGGCGGTGGCGCTCACCCTGCGCGCCGTCGGCGGGCTCACCACCCGGCAGATCGCGCAGGCGTACCTGGTGCCCGAGGCGACGATGGCCCAGCGGATCAGCCGGGCCAAGCGCACCGTCTCCGGCGTCCGGTTCGACTCCCCCGGCGACGTCGTCACGGTGCTGCGAGTGCTGTACCTCGTGTTCAACGAGGGCTACTCCGGTGACGTCGACCTCGCCGCGGAGGCGATCCGGCTGACCCGGCAGCTCGCGGGCGCGGTCGATCACCCGGAGGTGGCCGGGCTGCTCGCGCTGATGCTGCTGCACCACGCGCGGCGCGCGGCTCGCACGGCGGCCGACGGCAGCCTCGTGCCGCTCGCCGAGCAGGACCGGGGCCGGTGGGACGCCGCGCTGATCACCGAGGGCGTCGAGGTGCTGCAGGCGGCGCTGGCCAGGGACCGGCTGGGTGAGTACCAGGCCCAGGCCACGATCGCCGCGCTGCACGCCGACGCGCAGACCGCCGCGGAGACCGACTGGGTGCAGATCGTCGAGTGGTACGACGAGCTGGTCCGGCTGACCGGCAGCCCCGTGGCCCGGCTGAACCGGGCCGTTGCCGTCGGCGAGGCCGACGGCGCCCGCGCCGGTCTGGCGGCGCTCGCCGAGCTGGACGACGCGCTCCCCCGCCACCGCGCGGTGGCCGCGTACCTGCACGAGCGGGACGGCGACCCGGCGACGGCGGCGCGGCTCTACGCCGAGGCGGCGGCCCGGGCCGGCAACGCGGCCGAGCGCGACCACCTCACCCGCCAGGCGGCCCGGCTCAACTCGCGGTGACGACGCCCATCGGGCGGGCCGGAGCCCGGGGCGATGACTTCCGCGTCGGTCCGGAGTCGGTGTTGCGAGACGACCGAACCGGAGGAGATCCCGTGCCCACGATCCTGCCCATGCTGCTCACCCCCGACCCGGAACGCCTGCGGGACTTCTACGTCGGCGTCCTGGGCGCGGAGGTGGTCGAGCGGACCCCGCCGGCAGACGCCGGCGACCCACCGTTCTTCCTCGGCCTGCGCATCGGCGACTCGGTGCTGGGGCTCGTCCGGGAGGCCGAGCCGCCCGCCGGCAACCGGACCCTGCTGGGGATCGGCGTTGACGACGTCGACGCGCTCCTGGACGCCGTGCGCTCGCACGGTGGCTCGGTCACCGGAGGCCCGACGGACATGGCGTGGGGCATGCGCGTGGCGCACGTGCTCGACCCGGACGGCAACCCGGTCAACCTGCAGTGCCCGACGAGCAGCTGAGGCGGGCCAGCGGTCGGGCACCGGCTCGCACGTCGGGCCGTCGAGCCAGAGGGGTCTGCGGTGTCGGCGGCGAGGTGGGCGAGGTAGATGTCGACCTGGTGGTGGATGACGGCGAGCGCTTCCTGGAGGTCGGCCACCTGCTACCGCACGGAGGCCTCGTGGCGCGCAGGATCGCCAGCCGCTCGGCCTCGTTGCCGGCGCCCGCACGGACGAGGTCGGCGGCACTCCCTACGCGCACGGGACCGCGCCGCTGCCCGGGCTGATGGCCGCCTCCGACCGACGCACGCGCGGGGTCGAGCACGCCGTCATCGATCTGGTCGAGGCCACCGTGCTGGCCGGCCCGGCCGGTGAGGTCTTCGACGCCGTCGTGCTCGACGCGGAGGAAAGAGGTCCACCGCGGTGCTCGCCGAGCTGGCCGTGGAGGCCGCTGCGACGGTCGGTCGGCCCGGGCGGCGGGTCCGCGTCCGGCTCGTGACTGCAGACCCGGCCACCCGCACCGTGCGGTTCACCGCCGTCGGGGATCGACCGGTCGACAGCCCGGGCCGGCCGGCAGTCAGCGCTGGAGGCGGGGGTCGAAGAAGTCGCGCAACGCGTCCCCGAGCAGGTTGAAGGCGAAGACCGCGATCGACAGGACGATGCCGGGCGCGAGGATCAGCCACGGCGCGAGCTCCACGTACCGCGCCCCGCTGGACAGCATGCCGCCCCACGAGGGGGTCGGCGGCGGCGTCCCGATGCCGAGGAAGCTCAGCGCCGACTCAGCGATGATCACGCCGGCGAAGAGCAGCGAGGCCATCGTCATCATGGGTGCCGCCATGTTGGGCAGCACGTGCTTGACCATGGTCCGCAGCGCGGAGGAGCCGGTGGCCCGTGCCGCCTCGATGTAGGTCTCCTCGCGGATCCGCAGGGTCTCGCCCCGCGCCACCCGGTTGAACGACGGGGTGATCACGATCGTGAGCGCGACGATCGTGCTGGTCATGGACGGGGTGAGGACCACCGCCAGGAACAGCAGGAGGATCAACGGCGGCACGGACTGGATGGCGTCCATGAGCCGCTGGATGATCAGGTCCCAGCGCTTGCCGAGGAATCCTGAGACCACCCCGATGACCGTGCCGAGCACGAGGCTCACGACCGTCGTGACGACGCTGACGATCATCGATGCGCGGGCGCCGTAGATGAGCCGACTCAGCACGTCCCGGCCGAGGTCGTCGGTGCCGAGCCAGAACGTGCCGGACGGCGCCTCCGTGAGGTTGCGCCGGTTCTGCAGCAGCGGGTCGTAGGGAGCCAGCAGGGGCGCGAAGACCGCCAGGACCACGAAGAGCGTGATCAGCGCGAGGCTCATCGCCCCGAGCT
Source organism: Modestobacter sp. SYSU DS0511 (assembly GCF_054050755.1). Classification (NCBI taxonomy): domain Bacteria; kingdom Bacillati; phylum Actinomycetota; class Actinomycetes; order Geodermatophilales; family Geodermatophilaceae; genus Modestobacter; species Modestobacter sp. SYSU DS0511. The sequence goes on along the minus strand of NZ_JBJGZY010000009.1, from coordinate 64,515 downwards.
TCTCGGTGCGGACGAACCGCGTGAGCCCCGCCCAGAAGGCGGCCGGACCCCGCCGCCGGGGGGACGCCTCCGAGGCCGTCGGGGTCGTGGGCGTGCTCTCGTCGGACCGGGGTTCGTCCGGGACGACCGGGGTGAGCGGGCTGCTGCCCGCCACGTCGCTGCTCATCTGCCGGCCTCCCTGGCCGCTCGGATGCGGGGATCGATGAAGGCGTACAGCAGGTCGATGATGATCATCATGGAGATGAACAGGCCCGCGTAGAAGATCGTGCAGGCGACCACCACCGGGTAGTCGCGGTCGAGCACCGCCTGGTAGACGAGCTGACCGGTGCCCGGCAGCGAGAACATGGACTCGAGGATCACGGTGCCACCGAGCACGGTGGCCAGGTCGACCCCCACGAGGGTGAGCACAGCGATCACCGAGTTCCGCATCGCGTGCTTGAAGAGCACCAGCCGCTCACCGGCGCCCTTGGCGCGGACCGTCCGGATGAACTGGGCGCCGAGGTTCTCCAGCAGCGAGGACCGCGTCATCCGGGTGATGCCCGCCATGGACGCCGTGCCCAAGGCGATCGCGGGGATCATCATGTGCTGCGCCCAGGAGGCGAAGTCCTCGGTGGGGCCGCGGTAGACGAACGGCGGCGACCACGCGAACCACAGCCCCAGCGCGGTGAGCAGCAGCAGGCCGAGGACGAAGTTCGGCACCGACAGGAACGTCACGGCGGTGACCCGGACGGCCCCGTCGGTGGCCGTGCCCCGCCGGACGGCGGCGATGATGCCCAGCGCCAGACCGATGAACGTGCCGATCACCAGGGCCAGTCCCCCCAGCTGCAGCGTGATCGGGATCCGCGCGAGGAACAGATCGACCACCGACTCGCCGGTGTAGAAGGAGCGGCCGAAGTCGCCCTGCGCGGCGTTGGCGAGGAAGGTGCCCAGCTGCTCCCAGACCGGCCGGTCCAGCCCCAGTTCCGCGCGCAGCTGCGCGGCCTGCTCCTCGCTGGCACCCGCGTCGGCCAGCATGACGTCCACCGCGTCGCTCGGGATGAACGTGATGGCGATGAAGACGAAGAGGGTGACGAGGGCGAGCACCACCACGCCGTAGACGATGCGGCCGAGGGCGTAGCGGATCATGCTCGCTGCACCTGCCGTGGCTCGTCGAGGAGGTGGCACGCGGCCACGCGGCCGGGCTGACCGGCGTCGTAGAGCGGCGGGTGCTCCGTGCGGCACCGGTCGAGGACTGCGGGGCACCGGGTGTGGAAGCGGCACCCGCTGGGCGGATCGCTCGCGCTGGGCACCTCCCCGGTGGCCGCACCGCGCTCCGTGGCGCGGGCGCTGACCGGGTCGTGACCCGGGATGGCCGCGATGAGCATCCGGGTGTAGGGGTGCTGGGGATCGGCGAAGACCGCGTCGCCGTCGCCCCGCTCGACGATCTCGCCCATGTACATGACGCACAGCTCGTCGGCCATGTAGCGCACCACGTTGAGGTCGTGGGCGATGAACAGGTAGGACAGCCCCAGCTCGCGCTGCAGCCGCTTGAGCAGGTTGAGCACCTGCGCCTGCACGGACACGTCGAGCGCCGACACGGCCTCGTCGCAGATGATCAGGTCCGGATTGGTCGCCAACGCCCGCGCGATGCCGATCCGCTGCGCCTGCCCACCGGAGAACTGGTGGGGGAACTTGTGCAGGTCCCGGCCGGACAGGCCGACGGTCTCCAGCACCTCCACCACCCGGTCGAGCCGCTGCCGCCCGGAGGAGATGCGGTGCACCTCCAGCGGTTCGCCCACGATGTCCCCCACGGTCAGCCGCGGGTTCAGCGACCCGAACGGGTCCTGGAACACCATCTGCATGCGGCGCCGCAAGGCCTTGACGTCCTTGCCGCGCATCGACAGCACCTCCTGCCCGTCGAACAGGACGGCGCCCGACGTCGGTTCGATCAGCCGGGAGACCAACCGGGCCGCGGTGGACTTGCCGGAGCCGGACTCGCCGACCAGGCCCACGGTCCTGCCGCGGGGGATGGCGAAGGAGATCCCGTCGACCGCGTGCACCGTGCCCACGGGCCTGCCGAGCAGGCCCTTGCGGATCTTGTAGTGCTTGACCAGGTCGCGGGCCTCCAGCAGAGGCGTCGCGTCCGCGGCGCCGGTCCGCTGCTGGAGTGCCGGATCACCCTGCACGATGCCCTCCTGACGTGCCCGCCCCGGCGGACGTCCGCTCGTGCAACCAGCAGCGGCTCTCGCGCCCGGCCGTGATCTGGAGGAGCGACGGCTCCTCGGTCGGGCACCGGTCGAACACCTCGGGACACCGGGGGTGGAAACGGCATCCCGATGGCGTCTCCAGCAGACTCGGGACCGCCCCCCGGATCGCCGGCATGAGCACGTCCCGGCTGATCGTCGGACTGGGGATGGAGCCGAGCAGTGCCCGCGTGTACGGGTTCTGCGGGTCGGCCAGCACGTCCTCTACCGGGCCCTGCTCGACCACCTTGCCGGCGTACATGACCACGACGCGGTCCGCCATCTCCGCCACCACGCCCATGTCGTGCGTGATGAAGAGCATCGCGGTGCCGTGGTCGCGCTGCAGCCGCCGCATCAGCCGGAGGATCTGGGCCTCCACCGTGACGTCGAGGGCGGTGGTGGGCTCGTCGGCGATCAGCAGCGCGGGGTTGCAGGCCAGCGCGATCGCGATCATGACCCGCTGCTGCTGCCCGCCGGAGAGCTCGTGCGGATAGGAGCGTGCGCGCCGCTCCGGGTCGGGCAGGCCGACCTCGCGCAGCAGGTCCACGGCCCGCTGCCGCGCCTCACTGCGCTTGAGGTCGCGGTGCAGCCGGATCGCTTCCACGATCTGGTTGCCGACGGTGTAGAGCGGGTCCAGCGCTGTCATCGGGTTCTGGAAGACCATGGCTATCTCGTCGCCCCGGATGTCCCGCAACCGCCGGGGCGTGACCCTGGCGAGGTCCTCGTCCCGGTAGCGGATGGACCCGCCCTCGACGCGGCCGGAGTCCAGCAGGCCCATGACCGCCAGGGCGGTCACGCTCTTCCCCGACCCCGACTCCCCCACGACGGCCACGGTCTCGCCGGGGTGGACGTCGAACGACACGTCGCTCACCGCCTCCACGGGTCCCTGACGGGTGGGGAAGCGGACGCGCAGGTCGGTCACCTCCAGCAGAGGGGCGACCCGCGTCACCGCGCCGGCCCCATCGTGCGGGTCGTCGTCGACGCGCCTCCACAGGTGAACCGGACCAAGGCCTTCCGGCCGATGCCCGAGCCGGTGAGGACGACGGCCCTCCCGGCCGGCCGCGCCCCCTGTGCCCCGCTCATTCGCAGACCCACATGTCGGCGTAGAGGCTGCCCTGGTAGATCGGCGACTGCTGGTAGTTCTGCCCCCGGCTGCCGGCCACCCAGAACTGGAAGTACTGGACGGGCAAGCCGCCCGGCACGACCTCGGTCTCCAGGTATCGCTGGAACTCGCGATAGGCCTCGTCCCGCTCGGTGTCGTCCAGGATCGTCCGGCTCTCGGCGATCATGGCGTCGACCTGCGGGTCGTCGACGGCGGCGTAGTTGTCGATCGACTGCGACTGGAAGTCCTGGATCGCCTGGTCCGGGAAGATCACCGATCGCACGGCCTTGGTGATGTCGAAGTCGTGGGCGCGCCGGCGGGTGATGCCGGTCGCCGGGTCGACGACGCTGATCTGGGCGGTGATGCCGACGTCAGCGAGGTCGGCGGTCATCCACTCCGCCTCGCGGACGTCCTCCTCGCTGAGCTGCTGGACCAGCAGTTCGAGTTCAAAGCCCTCGGGCAGGCCCGCCTCATCGAGCAGCTTGCGGGCCTGCTCTGGGTCGTAGGGGCGCACCTCGGCGAGCTCGTCCTCGGTCAGCGCGGCCTCCGAGACGTCCGCGCGGAGCAGGGACGTCGGGATGAACCGGCCCCGGACGCCCTCGCCCATGCCCTGCCAGTCGATGGCCATCATGATCGCCCGGCGCACTCGGACGTCGTCGAACGGCGCCCTGGTGGTGTTGATGTAGAAGCTGACCTGGTTGGACGGCTGCTCGACGACCTGGAAGTCGTCGTTGCCGGCGAAGGAGCTCTCCGCGATGTCGAAGGGGACGGTGCCGATGTCGAGCCGGCCGCTGCGCAACGCCGCCGTGACCGCCGCGGTGTCGCTGATGATCGGCAGCCGGATCTCATCGATGTAGGCGTCCCCGAAGTAGTCGGGGTTCCGCTCGAGGACCCACTCCACGTCCGGGTTGTGCTCGGCGACCATGTACGGCCCGGTGCCGACGTAGGTCTCCGCCATGTCGTAGGCGCCCTCGACGCCCTCCCGCGGCAGCACCACGTTGAAGTGGTGGGCCAGGTACTCCAGGAGCGGCGCGTAGGGCCGCGACAGCTGGAACACCACAGTGGTGTCGCCGTCGGCGGTCACGCTCTCCACCGGCTCGACCATCCACTTGTGGGCCGCGTTGCTGGCCTTGAGGCCCATGAACGTGGCGACGACGTCGTCGGCGGTGAAGGGCCGCCCGCTGACCGGCGCGACGTCCTGCCAGACGACGTCGTCCCGGAGCTGGAAGGTGTAGGTCAGCCCGTCCTCCGACACGTTCCACTCGGTGGCCAGGTCACCGGTGAGCGCGAAGCCCTCGGCCTCCGGGTCGACCTCCAGCAGCTTGCTGTAGACGGTGCCCGACATGATCTGCATGAGCGACGGGTCGATGCTCTCGAAGAAGTTCGCCGTCGTGGCGATCTCGAACGGCTGCTGCACGGTGAGCGTCCCGCCCTGACGCGGATCGCAGCCGGCGGACGTGCCACCGGCGGAGCCGTTCTCACCTCCGCCCCCGCAGCCGGTGACCACGAGAGCGACGGCGCAGGCGGCGGCCGCCGCCCGGAGCGGGGGCTTGCTGGACATGGACTGGCTCCTCACGGACGGCCACGGGTGGCCGAGCAGACGACGCGGTCGGCGGCCAACGTGGCATGAGCCACACCGCGGGCGGAACGCGAGTTCCACCGCACGGGATCTGCGCGACGACGATTCGGGCCAGGCCGTCGTCTCGGCTGCTCGACGGAGAACCGGCGTTCCGCGCGACGGAAAGGGTCAGAGTGCCCGCTGTGACCCACCTCATACGCTCGTCCGGCACAGGACGGCAGAACCGGTTCGACCTCCTCCGGGTCGCCCGGTCCGGCGAGCCGAGGAGGCCCCGTGGTCCGCATGTCCCATTCGCCTGACGGCCGGACCGATGCCGCACCGACGATCGAACGGGCCGGCGTCGGGGCGATCGCCGGTCGCCGCGACTCGCCGACCCAGCGCGCCCTGCGGGTGCTGGCCTGCTTCTCCCCCGCCCGGCGGGAGCTCTCTCTGACCGAAATCGCGGCCGAGACCGACCTGCCGATGTCGACCGCGCACCGGATCGTCGGCGAGCTGGCGAGCTGGGGGGCGCTGGTCCGCAGCGGGAGGTCCGGCTACCACGTCGGCATCCGGTTGTGCGAGATCGCGGCCTCCTCACCGCACGGGACGGGGCTGCGCGAGATCTCCTGGCCCTACCTGGAGGACGTCTACGAGGCGACCCGGGAGAACGTGCTGCTGGCGGTGCGCGACGGGGTGGACATGGTCTACGTCGCGCGGTTGTCCGGGCGGGACTCGGTGCCGGTGCTGCGCGAGGTGGGCCGGCGGCGCAGCCTCACCACCACCGGCACCGGCCTCGCGCTGCTGGCGCACAGCCCGACCGACGTGCAGGACGAGGTGCTCAGCCGGCCGCTGCGCCGCTACACCGACAGGACGGTCACCGACCCGGACGAGCTACGGGTGCTCCTGGCCGAGGTCCGGCGCACCGGGTTCGCCGCCACCGAGGGGACGCTGAGGCCGGGGACGATGGGCTGCGGCGTCCCGGTGCGCGGCGCCAACGACGAGGTGGTCGCCTCTCTCGGTGCGGTGGCGCACGCAGCGACGATGCAGCCACGGCTGCTCGTGCCCGTGCTGATGGGAGCCGCCCGCGGCCTCTCCCGTGAGCTCGGCGCCCCGTCGGCGCAACGGTTCCAGCGCGGCACCCGGCGCACCTGCCCTGCCTGAGCACGAGCGATGCGGATGCGCCGCGCGGCGGGCCCCCGCCCCCAGTGGCGCACCTCGGTGGACGGCGAGGACGTCGCGCTGTCGGTGGCGCGGTAGCCGGTCAGGGCGCCCGCACCAGCCCCCTCCTGGTAAGCGACGACGACCAACTGGGCCCGGTCGCGGGCGCCCAGCTTCGTCTGGCCCGGTGCACGTGCGTTCGCACGGTCAGCGGGCTCACCACCAGCCGGTCGGCGATCTCCAGGTTGCGCAGGCCGTGCGCGGCCAGCCCGGTGATCTCGCGCTCGCGGTCGGTCAGCCGCGGGAGCAGCCCGCGCGGCAGGTCCCCGACGCCGTCCGCACTCGCGAGGCAACGGTTCACCAGCACTGGGTGGCGACCGGCGAGAGCAGAGCCTCCCCGTCCACATCGAGTCGATAGGCCCACGAGATGCTGAGCCTCAGGCGGTCGGAGGGATGATCGAGCCGGTGACCCCCGCCAGCCACGGCGTCGCCTCACCCGGCTGGTTCGTGAAGGCCGTCCACATCCGCTAGGCCCCAGTGGGGCCCGACTGGGACGCCCGCCACTCCGTGCGGACCGTCTGGGGTCGAAGACCCGAGCGCCTCGACCTGGCGGCAGCAGGGTGACCGTCAGGAGCGTGTCGATCGCGGCACGCCGCCGGTCGAGGTTGAGGTCTTCCCAGGCGGCCTGCACGTCATCCGCGGTGACCAGCTCGCCGAGCACGGGGAAGCGGCCGGCGTCAGCCATCTGCGTCTCGACGGCTTCTAGTCGGGCGCGGGCTCGCTCGGTGCCTCGCGAGAGCTGAGCGGCGGTGATGGCACCGTCGGCGAAGAGGTCGGGGAGCTCGCCGAGTCGCGTCCCCAGGGCACTGGCTTCCTCGTGGAGCGCGGCGACGTCCACGCCGCCGGGTGCTGCGAGGAGGTTGACCGCGTCCGGCCGCGAGAGTCGGCCGACGACGAGCCCAGCCACTAGGTCGTCGATCGGCTCAGCTGTTCGGGACAGGTGTCCACGGGTCCGGCCACAGCAATAGGTGCGCTGACCGCGCTGAGTGCGTCCGGCAGTCGTCACGCTGGCGGGCAATGGCAAAGCCGGTGCTGTCGCGGTCGAGGACTGGCGGAGACTCACGGCTGCTCGCCGTAAGCGACATTAGCGTCATCGGGAGCCGGATCACCCTGCCGCACGTCGGTGAGCACGGATTCCGCGACGGCCTGCTCCGGCATCCGTAGCGCGGACGACGAAGGGCCCGACAGCCGTGGCTGTCGGGCTTTCGTGCGTCTCGGGGTGGAGCTGAGGGGACTCGAACCCCTGACCCCCACACTGCCAGTGTGGTGCGCTACCAGCTGCGCCACAGCCCCTTGCCGACCCGGTCTGGTGTGTCCGAGCCGGGGAGAACGATACATGCCCGCGCGCGGTCTCCTGCCGGGGGGTGGGGGTGGCGTGTCGCCTCGCGGACACCCGGCTGTCGGGGAGCCGCCGGTCCGCGTTCGCGCACCGGGCACCCGGCCGCCACGCGGGCTGCGAACCGTGGGGAAGCCGGGCCCGCCGGCGTCCGCCGACCTGAGGAGCGTCCCTCGTGCGCCGACTCCGCACCCTCCTGATCGCCACCGTCGCCGCCGCGCTGCTGCCGGCCGGCGCCGGGGTGGCCACCGCAGCCGACCGCCCCGGCGGCGGGAGCACCCGCTTCTTCGACGTCCAGGCCCACCGCGGCGGCGTCGGCCTCACCGTCGAGAGCACCCTGGCCGCCTTCGGCCGCGCCCTCGACCTCGGCGTCAGCACCCTTGAGCTCGACGTGCAGATCACCGAGGACGGGCACGCCGTCGTCACCCACGACCGGGACATCAACCCGGCCAAGTGCCGGGACACCGCCCCGGCCTTCCCCGGCGACCCGGAGTTCCCCTACGCACCCGGCGTCCGGTACATCAAGGACCTCACCCTGGCCCAGGTGCGCACGCTCGACTGCGGCAGCCAGACGCTGCCGCAGTTCCCCGAGCAGCAGGCGGTCCCGGGCGCGCGGATGCCACTGCTGTCCGAGGTGCTCGACCTGGTCAACGAGCGCCGCGCGCACCGCGTGTGGCTGAACATCGAGACCAAGGTGGAGGCCGGAGCCCCGGAGCAGACCGCGCCGCGCGAGCAGTTCGTGCAGGTCATCGCCCGTGAGGTGCGCGAGGCCCGACTCCTCCGCCAGGTCAGCATCCAGTCCTTCGACTGGGGCTCCCTCATGCGCATGCGGCAGGTCGAGCCTCGGCTGCCGATCGTCGCCCTGACCAACGGGCAGCAGTTCCTGCAGGCCGGCATGCCCGGCGCCTCGCCGTGGCTCGGCGGCATCGACATCGACGACTTCGGCGGCGACCTGGTGGCCGCGGCGCACTCCTTCGGCGCCGACGCCATCTCCCCCGTGCAGGGCGACCCGCAGAGCGGCAGCATCAACGACCCGGGCTTCCGCCCCTACGTCACCCAGCGGATGGTGGACGACGCGCGTGCCGTGGGCATGGACGTCATCCCCTGGACCGTCGACGACCCGGCCACCATGCAGTACCTCATCGACCTCGGCGTCGACGGGATCATCACCGACCGGCCCGACCTGCTGCGCGAGGTCGCCGCGCACAACGGCTACACGCTGCCGCGCGCCTACCCGGCCCGCTGACCCGCGCAGCAGACGGCGACCCGGCGCCGCTGCGCCGGCTCGACCTCCGGCGGGCAGACACGGCCATCTCTGCCCGAAGGAAGGTCTCACGCGGACGGCGGCGGGGTCAGCTGGGCGATCCGCACCGAGTTGCCGAACGGGTCGCGGAGGCCGAAGTCGACGCCGTAGGGCTGCACGACCGGCTCCTCCGGCAGCTCGACGCCCTTCTCCTTGAGCGACGCATGGGCCTTGTGCGCGTCATCGGTGGTGAGGAACAGGTGCCCACCGCCGGCGCCCTTGGTGACCAGGTCGCGCACCTGGCCGGCGATCTCCGGGCTCACCGACGGCGGCGCGGGCAGCTCCAGCAGCACCGCGTGGCCGGGGTCGCTGGGCAGCGCCACGGTGAGGAAGCGCATCGGCCCGAACTGCTGGTCGGTCTGCACCTCGAAGCCCAGCTTGCCGACGTAGAAGTCCAGCGCCTGGTCCTGGTCGAGGACGTAGAGGGAGGTGATCGAGATGGTGGTCAACATGATCAGGACGCTAGGGGCGGGCGGCGCCCCCGGGCTTCTCCGGAACTGCGGTCTCCCCGCCCGGCCGCAACCACCGCATGCCGAAGCAGCTGGGCACCGGCGCCAGCGGGCCGCGCCGCCGGTACGCGCTCGGCGGCTCGCCGACGATCCCGGCGAACACGCGGCTGAACGTGCCGAGGCTCGAGAAGCCGACCGCCATGCAGATCTCGGTCACCGACCGGTCGGTGCTGCGCAGCAGGAACATCGCCCGCTCGACCCGGCGGCGCTGCAGGTAGCGGTGCGGGGTCTCGCCGAACGTCGCCTTGAAGGTGCGGATGAAGTGCGCCTCGGAGACGTACGCGATCCGGGCCAGCGCCGGGACGTCCAGCGGCTCGGCCTAGGCGCGGTCCATCGCGTCCCGGGCGCGCAGCATCCGCCGGTTGGAGTCCTCCGTCGACCGGCTCACCGCGGCGGCAGCACCAGGTGGGCGACGGCCAGCCCCGGGACGGTCAGCACGAACAGCGTCCCGATGCCCATGGCCGCCCTCCCCCGACGTGGTGCAGGTCAGCCTCCCGCACCCGACCCGGTCCCGGCCAGCACCTCGACGGCCGGGCCTCGGGGCTACAGGTGGACGCCGCGGGCGGCCAGCCACTTGACCGGGTCGACCCGCTTGCCCTCCAGCCCGCCGGAGTGCACCTCGAAGTGCAGGTGCGGCCCGGTCGACTGGCCGCGGTTGCCCAGCAGGGCGATCTGGTCCCCGGCCTCCACCACGTCGCCGGCGCGCACCTGGATCTTCTCCATGTGGCCGTACACGGTCACGTCACCGCTCTCGCCGAGGATGTACACGGCCAGCCCGTAGCCGCTGGCCGCACCGGCCCGCAGCACGACGCCGTCCTCCACCGCGTACTCCGGGGTGAGCATCGGGGCGGCGAGGTCCACGCCCCAGTGCATGGTGCCCCAGCGCCTACCGAAACCGCTGGTCAACCGGTAGGTGTCCAGCGGAGCGACGACCTTGGGGCGGGCGGCCTCCGCGGCGGCCGCGGCCGCCTCCTCCTCGCGGGCGCGGCGCTCGGCGCGGGCGGCGGCCACCTCGGCCAGCCGCTCGCGGGCCTCGGCCTCGCTGATCGACGACTGCGGCATCAGCGCCGCCTCCTCGTCGATGAGCGAGGAGTCGGCGGCCAGCAGCGCGGCCACCTCGACCGGCTGGGCCTCCGCCGTCGGCAGCGCGTGGCTGCCCAGGAAGGCGACCAGGCCACCGATCGCCAGCGCCGCCAGCAGCGCGGCGGGCCGCCGGCTCCGCACCGCGGCGGGGCGGACGGCAAGGCGTTCGGCGGTGTCGGGCGAGACCTCGGCGACGACCTCGGCGACGGTCCGTCGGGTTCCCTCGACGACGCTGCCGACGTGCCTCGAAGTCATGCGCGCTGCCCCTCGGTTCGACGGCGACGCGGGAAGCGCCGGATCGGTACGGCAGTCATCCAAACATCGAGTTGCAGCTTTGTAATTTGTCGGACGGCGTGTTCATCAAGACACGCCGTGTGATGCCTCCATCACGGTACGGAACGGGTCGATGTGTCGACGCCTCGACATGTCGACTCGGCGATCCGGCGCCGCCGGAGCAGGTCAGCCGCGGAGCGGGTCAGCCGCCGACGGGCGCCGGCGTGGGGTCCTCGACCGCCGGGCGTCCCCGGACGTCGTCCCGGAACCGGCGGGCCGCGAGCGCCCCGCCGATCACCAGGCCCAGCCCGACGACGACCAGGACGGCGACCGCGGCCCGACCGAGCAGCTCCGGCCCCCGGGTGATCGTGTGGGCGGTCCACAGCACGTCGACGTCGGGCAGCCCCTGCACCAACAGCAGCCACCCGCCGACGACCGCCATCAGCCCGGTGAGCACCCCGCGGTCGCGCAGCGCGGCCCGGACGCCGATGCCCGCGACCAGCACCGCCAGCAGCGCCGGCAGCAGCGCGGAGACCAGCGCCCCCGCGTGGGAGCCGACCGTCACCGGCGGCTCGGGGGTGGCCAGCGCGTGCGCCAGCGCCGCCAGACCGCCGGCGCCCAGCGCGACCGCCAGCGGGCGCGGCGTCCGCGCCCGCCACCCGGCCAGCACGGTGCCGGCCAGCAGCAGCCCGTGGACCGGCCAGACCAGCCAGGCCGGCGGTGGCGGGCTCCAGGTGAGCTCACCGGTGACCAGCAGCGGCGTACCGGCGTGCGTCATCGGCACGGTCCACTCCGCGACCAGGTGCGCGCGGGTGGGGTCGGCGGCGACCGCCGGGGGCAGCAGGCTCTCGGTCATCCAGTGCGTACGGTGGTCGTGCCAGACGTACTGCGGCTCGGTGGAGACCTGCTCCCAGCGCGGCGGCGCGGTCACGTCGACGTCGTCGGGCACCGGGGTGAGCCCGTAGCGGTCCAGGTTCAGGTAGGTGGCCGGGCTCAGCGCGTTGCGCCAGACGCCGTCCGGCCCGATCCGCAGGTACGGCTCGTCGTTGTAGCCGGGGACGGTCAGCTCCGCGCCGGTCTCGTTGACCACCTCGAGGGCGTCGCCGAACTCCAGCACCCGGACGCTCACCCCGGCCGGCTGCGGGCTGACCGAGGTGACCCGCCCGTCGAAGTCGCTGCCGGCCGCTCCCCCGCCGACGTGCGCGACCGCCGAGCTCGCCACCATCAGGGTCGCCAGCAGCCCCAGCAGGACGACGCCCAGCCGGGCGCCCCAGACGTGCACCGCCGCGGCGCTCACTCCGGCGTGCCGCTCACTCGGCCGCGACGAGCGCCAGGTCGTGGGCGATGTCGCGGCTGGTGTTGCCGGCGTTGAAGGCGACGTCGGCCTCCCCGTCGGTGCCGTAGAGCAGCAGCATCGCCGAGTGCGCCTCGCCGTTGTCCTGCGCCAGCGGCACGCCGGCGGCGATCTGCGCCTGCTCGATCTGCTCCTGGTCGCCGGTCAGCCCGACGAACCGGGTGGGCAGCTCGGCGTCGAACTGGGCCAGGTACTCCCCCAGCACCTCGGGGGTGTCCCGGACCGGGTCGGTGGTCACGAACACCACGTTGGTCCGCTCGGCCACCGCCGGGTCGACGTCGCCGAGGGCCAGCCGGACGTCGGCCATCGTGGTCGGGCAGATGTCCGGGCAGTTGGTGAAGCCGAAGAACAGCAGCGTCGGCCCGTCGGCGGTGGCCGCGGCGAAGTCGTAGGGCTGCCCGGCGGTGTCGGTCAGCGTGAACGACGGCTTCTGGTAGGGGTCCTTCAGGTGCAGACCCGAGTACGGGCTGTCCGCCCCCTCGACCGTGACCGGGGGCGACACCTCGGCGCCGTGGTCGTGTGCACCGGCCTGGGCCGGGTCGTCGGCGGCGGCGTCCCCGCCGCACCCGGCGAGCACCACCCCGGCGGCGAGCAGCACCCCCGCCAGGGCGGGACGGAACCGGGCAGGGAAGGCGCGCGAACTCACGAGGACACGGTACGTCGGCGCGCGGCCAGACCGAGCCCGAGACCGCCGAGCCCGGCGAGCAGGCCGAGGGCCCCGAGCACCAGCGCGGTGACGGCCAGCCCGTCGCCACCGTCGTCCTCCGCGGCGGTCGTCGTCCCCGGGTCGGCGGTCTCCCCGTGCCCGGCGCTCCCGTCCGCAGCCAGCGACAGCACCGGCGCCGGGTGCTCGGGTTCGGGCTGCCCCTCGACGGCGGGCTCGATCCAGGCCGCCTCGGTGCCGTCGCTGTAGGTCTGCACCGCGTTGAAGGCCAGCTCGTCGGCGTCGGGGAACGGCCCGCCGGAGAGCGCGAACTCCTGGAACTGCCCCGGGTCGATGCCCCCGCCGTCGACGGCGCGGAACTCGACCACCGAGACGACCTCGTCGACCTCGCTGCCGTGCACCTCGACCGGCTCGTCGAGCTGGGTGCGGGTCATCGTGATCGTCCAGCCCGGCACCGGCTGCGCGCGCAACGAGGCGAGCGGGGCGTCGGTGGGCACCTGGATGCGCAGCGCGACGGTGCTGGCGGTGTCGCTCTCGTTGGGCACCCGGAAGGTCAGCTTGCCGTAGCCGCCGGGCGAGGCGTCCGCGCTGGAGACGGTGACGTGCGCGGAGGCGGCGCCCACGCCGGCGGTGAGCACGGTGGCCAGCGCCGCGGGGAGCACGACGCCGAGGCGGCGCGTGGTGGACAGGCTCATGGGGGTCTCCTCGATCAGGGTGGGTCAGCGCACCGGGAAGGTGGTGCTGGCGGTGACGGCGGTGAACTCGTCCAGCCGGACGGTGACCGTGAGGGTCCAGGTGCCGGCGGTGGGCAGGGTGGGGTCGCCCACGTAGTGGCCGGGTCCGGCGCCGGCGAGGTCGACGTCGATCGGGCCGATCTCCTGCTGCGGCTCGGTGAGCGTGACGCTGATCTGCCGCGGCTGGACCAACGTGCCGGCGTCGTCGAACAGGTAGACGTGCAGCGACGCGGGGCCGGGCGAGGCCGGGGCGAGGGTCACCTGCACCGTGCCGTCGGTGCCGCCGGCCGACTGCAGCGGCAGCGTCACCTCGACCGGATCGGCGACGGCGGCGCGCGCGGGTGGGGTGCCGACCAGCACCGCCGACACCGCGAGCACGACGGCCGCGCCGGCGAGCTCCACCAGCACCGAGCGCCGCAGCACCCCGAGGTGCTCGGCCGGTGACCCCCCGGCCGGGACACGGGACCGGCGGCGGTCCCCCAGCCGCTGCTGCACCCAGTCCCGGCTGACCAGCGCGGCGACCAGCACCCCGACCACCAGCGCGAGCTTGGCCACCAGCAGCCACCCGTAGGCGGTGCCGACCAGCGCGGACGGCGAACCGACCTCGCGCACCGACTGCAGCACGCCGGTGACCACCAGCGCGCCGATCAGCCCCGCGGCCAGCCGCGACCACCGGGGCAGGGCGAGCGCGAGCTCCCCCACCCGGTCCGCGGCGTCCTCGCGCCGGCGCAGACCCCCGGCGAACAGCGCGGTCAGCCCACCCAGCCAGCCGGCCATCGCCGCCGCGTGCACCGCCGCCACCGGCACGGCCAGCCCCGGCAGCGGGCCGGCCACCGGGTGCCCGACGGCGGCCACCGCCACCACCAGCGCCGCGGCGAGCACCCCGGCGCCGACCAGCAGCCCCGGCGCCGGCGGCCGGCCAGCGCGCCAGCCGGTGGCGAGCAGCGCGGCCAGCGCGGCCGCCAGCGGCAGGCGGGCGAGCAGGGTCAGGCCGTGGGCGGAGCCGAGGGTGGCGCCCACCAGGTCGGGGTCGAGCAGCGAGCCGGGACCGAGGCCGGCCGCGTACGGCCCCTGCAGCAGGAACCCGAGCAGCGCACCGGCGGCGACGGCGCCCAGGCCCCCCAGGGTCAGCCGGCGCAGCAGCGGCACCGCCCAGCCACCGGGCCAGCAGACCGCGAGCGCCAGCGGGACGCCGAGGCCCAGCGCCAGCCCGAGGTAGCCCAGCCAGCGGGCCGCCGGCAGCGCGGTGGCGACGACGGGGTGGACGTCGGCGTCGTCGGCCGCGGCGGAGACCGGCAGCAGCTCGCCGTTCCCGACCACGAAGGAGAAGGCCCCCGAGACCGGGTGGGAGTCGGCGGAGACCACCCGGTAGGTGACCAGGTAGCCACCGTCGGGCAGGTCGTCGCGCAGCGGCACGGTGACCGTGCCGTCGCGGGCCTCGGCCGCGCCGGTGTCGACCCGCTCGCCGTCGGCGCCCAGGGCCCGGGCGTAGCCGGCGCCCAGCGACACCGGCTCGTCGAACTCGAGCGTCACCTCGTCCGGGACGTCGTCCAGCCGCGCACCGTCGGCGGGGGTGGTGGTGACGAGCGTGGCGTGCGCCGCGGCCGGCGGCGCGGTGAGCACGTCGAGCCCGAGCCCGGCGGCGAGCAGCCCCGCCAGCAGCAGGAGGGCGGGGACGACGCGGTACGTGCGGGTCCTCCCGCGGCCGGCGTGCTGCACGGGTGGTCAGTCGCCCGGCGGCAGCCACCGGTTCCCGCTGTGGCGAAGAGCACCCAGGGTCACCCGATGGACGGAGGGTGAACTCCCGGTGAACGGTGCGGACCTATGCTGCCTGGGGCCCCGCCCCATCGGGCAGCGCGGCCACCGATCCCCTCGTCCCCGGAGCACCGCGTGGCCTTCCGCCTCACCCCCCGCGACTCGAGCTTCTACGGCATGTTCACCGCGGCGGCCGAGAACCTGGTCACCGCCACCGACGTGCTCGACGAGTTCGTGCACGAGCACGCCCGCCGCGAGGAGCTGGCGCAGCGGCTGCGGGACCTCGAGCACGCCGGCGACCAGGCCACCCACGCGATCTTCCGGCAGGTCAACTCCAGCTTCGTCACCCCGTTCGACCGGGAGGACATCATCGACCTGGCCAGCGACCTGGACGACGTGATGGACGCGATCGAGGCCGCGGCCGACCTGGTGGTGCTCACCAACCTCGGCACCCTGCCCGCGGAGATGGGCCAGCAGGTGGCGCTGCTGCAGCGCTGCGCCCAGGTGACCGCCGAGTCGATGCCCCGGCTGCGCTCGATGCGGGACCTCGCCGACTACTGGATCGAGGTCAACCGGCTGGAGAACGAGGCCGACAAGCTGTACCGCCGGCTGCTGTCCCGGCTCTACTCCGGGGAGTTCGACGCGCTGGAGATCCTCAAGCTCAAGGAGGTCGCCGACGAGCTGGAGGAGGCCGCCGACGCCTTCGAGCACGTGGCCAACGTGGTCGAGACCATCGCGGTCAAGGAGTCCTGACCAGCGCATGGAGCCGCTCTTCCTGGCGCTCGCGGTCATCGTCGTCGTCGCGCTGGCCTTCGACTACACCAACGGCTTCCACGACGCGGCCAACGCCATCGCCGTCGCCGTCTCCACCAGGGCACTCACCCCGCGGGCAGCGCTCCCCCTCGCCGCGGTGATGAACCTGGTCGGCGCGCTGCTCTCCACGAAGGTGGCGGAGACCGTGGGCGCCGGCATCATCGAGGCCCCCACCGGGGGCGAGGGCCTGCAACTGGTCTTCGCCGCGCTGCTCGGGGCGATCGTGTGGAACCTGATCACCTGGTACCTCGGGTTGCCCTCCTCCTCCTCGCACGCGTTGATCGGCGGCCTGATCGGCGCCACGCTGGCGGCCGCCCACTCGGTGCAGTGGACCGGCGTGCTCGAGGACGTCGTCGTCCCCATGGTGGTGTCACCGCTGGTCGGGTTCGGCGTGGGCTACCTGGTCATGCTGGCGATCCTGTGGGCCTTCCGCGGCGTCAACGCGCACCGCGCGCACCGCGGCTTCCGCCACGCGCAGGTGGCCAGCTCCGCAGCCATGGCGCTGGGCCACGGCATGCAGGACGCGCAGAAGACGATGGGGATCATCACCCTCGCGCTGGTCACCGCCGGGGAGATCGACACCTTCGAGGTGCCGCTGTGGGTGGTCTTCGCCGCGGCCATCACGATCAGCGCCGGCACCTACGCCGGAGGCTTCCGGATCATGCGCACCCTCGGGCGGCGGATCATCCAGCTCACCCCGGCCGGCGGCTTCGCCGCGCAGACCGTCGCCTCCAGCATCATGGTCACCACCGCGACCGTCTTCGCCGTCCCGGTGTCGACGACGCACGTCACCACCACCTCGATCATGGGTGTGGGCGCCACCCGCCGGTTCTCCGCGGTGCGCTGGGGGGTGGCCGGCAGCATCGTCGTCGCCTGGGTGGTGACGCTGCCGGCCGCGGCCGGGGTCGCCGCGCTGGCCTACGTGGTCACCCACGCCGTCGTCGGCTAGGAAGGGCCGCCGACCTCGTCCCCCGGCACGCCCGAGAGGCCTTCAGCACCGGCTTCGCCGTGGCCGTGGTGGTGTGCGCGGGCCTCGTGCTCGCCGGCTCGGCCATCGCCCGCCGACCATCCGGGACGACGTCCCGCGCAGCTGATCCCACTGCGTGGGAGACCGTTGCGCGCAATCTGCACCAAAGTGGTAGGAATGTCCCCGTGACGACGACGGCCCTGGTCCCGGCTGCCCTCCCGGGCGAGCTGCTGGTGAGCCGTCTGCACGTCGACCTGCTCCGGGTCGCCACCGCCACCTGTCCGGGCGGCTGATCCCGCGCCGCTCGCGGCGCCCCTCGTTCAGCCTGCCCGACGCGCTCCGCCGCGCCCGGCGCCACGATCCCGGAGCACCCCCACGTGAAGACCCTGATCCTGCTCGCCCTGGCCGGCCTCGGCGCGCAGCTCGTCGACGGCAGCCTCGGCATGGGCTACGGCGTCACCTCGACGACCCTGCTCCTGGCCATCGGCACCAACCCCGCCGCGGCATCGGCCACCGTGCACCTCGCCGAGATCGGCACGAACCTCGCCTCGGGCCTGTCGCACTGGAAGTTCGGCAACGTCGACTGGAAAGTCGTCGCCAAGATCGGCGTCCCCGGGGCGGTCGGCGCGTTCGCCGGCGCCACCGTGCTGTCGAACGTCTCCACCGCGATCGCCGGCCCGGCGATGTCGCTGATCCTGCTCGGGCTGGGCATCTACCTGCTGGTCCGGTTCACCCTCCGCGGCATCGACACGAGCCGGCTGGGCAAGCCGATGCGGGCACGCTTCCTCGCCCCGCTCGGCCTGACGGCCGGCTTCATCGACGCGACCGGCGGCGGTGGCTGGGGTCCGGTGAGCACCCCGGCCATCCTGGCCAGCGGGCGGCTGGAGCCGCGCAAGACCATCGGCTCGATCGACACCTCCGAGTTCCTGGTCTCCCTCGCCGCCAGCCTCGGCTTCCTCTTCGCCCTCGGCAGCCAGGGCATCAACCTGTTCTGGGTGCTCGGCCTGCTCGCCGGCGGTCTCGTCGCCGCGCCGCTGGCCGCCTGGCTGGTGCGCTACGTCCCGCCGCGGCTGCTGGGCGCCGGCGTGGGCGGGATGATCGTGGCGACCAACGTCCGGAGCCTGCTCACCAGCGACTGGGTCGACGCCGCCGACCCGGTTCGCTACGCCGTGTACACCGTGGTCTACCTGACCTGGGCCGCCGCGGTCGTGTGGTCCGTCCGCGAGTACCGCAGGGACCGCGCCCAGGAGTCGGCCGACGCGCTGGCCGCCGAGGCCGAGGAGCTCGCCCGCGCCGCGCGGGAGCCGAACACCACCGAGCCGCAGGCGGGCGTCCGCGCCGGCCGCCCCAGCGCTCCCCGCGAGTAGCCACACCCGCCGGGGGTGATCAGGCCACTCCCGGCCCCGATTTGCTGGACCGGCAAGGAAGTTTGTCATCCAGGCTGCGGCGCTCGCATCCTCGCCCCCGACGGCGGCCGAACCCCGGCCGCCCGGGGACGAGGAGCGCGACCATGGGCGAGCGGTACGACGTGGTGGTGGTCGGCGGCGGTGCCGCCGGGTTGAGCGGGGCACTGGCACTGGGCCGGGCACGCCGGTCGGTGCTGGTGGTGGACGGCGGGGAGCCGCGCAACGCCCCGGCGGCCGAGATGCACAACTACCTGGGCCGGGACGGCACCCCGCCCGGCGACCTGCTCGCGGCCGGCCGCGCCGAGGTCGCCGGCTACGGCGGCGAGGTGGTGTCCGGCGAGGTCGTCTCGGCCGCCCGGGACGACGACGGGTTCACCGTCGCACTCGCCGACGGCCGGACCGTGGCCGCCCGGCGGCTGCTGGTGACCACCGGCCTGGTCGACGAGCTGCCCGCCGTGCCCGGACTGCGTGCGCGGTGGGGCCACGGCGTGCTGCACTGCCCGTACTGCCACGGCTGGGAGGTGCGCGACCAGGCGATCGGCATCCTGGCGACCGGCCCGATGGCGGTGCACCAGGCGCTGATGTGGCGGCAGTGGAGCCAGGACGTGACGCTCTTCCTGCACACCGCGCCGGAGCCCTCCGACGAGGAGTGGGAGCAGCTGGCCGCCCGCGGCGTCTCGGTCGTCGTCGGCGAGGTCGCCGCCGTCGAGTCCGACGGCGACCGGCTGTCCGGCGTCCGGCTGGCCTCCGGGCGGGTGGTGCCCCGCGACGCCCTGGTCGTCGCCCCCCGGTTCACCGCCCGCTCCGCCGTCCTGCAGTCCCTCGGCCTGCCGGTGCAGCCGGTGGAGGCCATGGGTCAGGTGGTGGGCCACGCCGTCCCGGCGACGCCGGTGGGCACGACCGACGTCCCCGGGGTGTGGGTGGCCGGCAACGTCACCGACCTGATGACGCAGGTCATCGGGGCGGCCGCTGCCGGGCTGAAGGCCGGCGCCGGCATCAACGGCGAACTGAGCGCGGAGGAGACCCGGCGGGCCGTCGCGGCACGCCGGGCGGCACCCTTCTCCGCGGCGACGGAGCGGGAGCAGCGCGACCAGGTGCTCGGCGACCGCCGCACGGGATCTGAGGAGCAGACGGTGCACGAGCACACCCAGCAGCACGAGCACGAGCACGTCCCCGGCGGGAGCGGTCACGACCACGCCTCCTGGGAGGAGCGGTACCGCGAGTCCCCGGCGCTGTGGAGCGGCCGGGTCAACCCGACACTGGTGACCGAGGCCGCCAGCCTGCCCCCGGCGCGGGCGCTGGACGTCGGGTGTGGCGAGGGCGGCGACGTCCTGTGGCTCGCCGGCCGCGGCTGGCGGGTGACCGGCCTGGACTGGTCGGCAGTGGCCCTCGCCCGCGCCGCCGAGCACGCGGCGGCCGCCGGGGTGAGCGACCGGGTGGAGTGGGTGCAGGGGTCGTTCGAGGACTGGCACCCGCCGGTCGCGGCCTTCGACCTGGTCACCGCGCACTTCCTGCACCCGACGGCGGAGCAGCGGGAGGTCCTGCTGCCGCGGCTGATGGCCGCGGTCGCCCCCGAAGGCACCCTCCTCTGGGTCGGTCACGCCCACCACGCGGAGGCCGCTGCCCGCTGGGGCGCGGACCGGTTCGCCGCCGCCACCGAGGTCGCCGCCGTCCTGGACCCGCACGTCTGGGAGGTGCAGGTCGCCGAGGCGCGACCGCGGCCGGCCGGCGACGACGGTCACCACCACGCCGATGAGATCGTGCGGGCCCGCCGGCGGGGGTGAGCCCCCGGAGCAGGGTGGCGCCGCGGGCGCACGCGGCGCCACCCCTCCCGGCGCGGGTCACCCCACCGCGGTGAGCAGCGCCTGCTCCAGGGCGGGGGGCAGCCCCGGCAACGACCGCCCGGCCGGGGGTCCGGGGCGCGGCGCAACCTGCATCCACGCCCAGGTGTCGGCGACCGAGTCGCGGACGGGGCGGGACGGCAGGCCGAGCGCACGGGCCCGGGTGGTGTCGACGTCCCAGGCGGTCACCGCGACGTCGGCCGGCAGCCACAGCGGGAGGTGCTGCCACGGCTGCACGCCGGCCGCCGTCAGCTCGGTCTCGGCCACCGGCACCCACTCGACGTCGCCGCCGGTGACCTCGCGGCACGTCTCCAGCAGGTCACCGAAGGTGGTCATCCCCACCGGGCCGGTGGCGTTGACGGCCCCGCCGGGGGGCCGCTCGGCCATCTCCACCAGCCACCCGGCCAGGTCACGGGCGTCGACCAGCGCGATCGGCTGGTCCAGGTGCTCGGGGACGACGACACGTCCGCCGGTCGCGATCCGGTCCAACCACCAGCCCAGCCGGTGGAGCGGGTCGTGCGGGCCCACCAGCAGGCCGGCACGAGCGGTCAGGAACCGCCGTCCCAGCGCCGCGCCCAGCACCCGCTCGGCGTGCGCCTTCACCGGCCCGTAGTCGTCGTCGGCCGTCTCCCAGGTCGGCTCGTCCTCGTCCCGCACGGGCCCGGGAGGCCAGTTGCGGTAGGCGTTGAGGCTGCTGACGAAGGCGTAGCCGGAGACGCCGGCCAGCGCCGCAGCGGCGTGGCCGGCAGCGGCCCGGCTCTGGCACGAGGTGTCGACGACGAGCTCGGGTGCCCAGCCGTCCAGCGCTGCGGGCAGCGCGTCGGGGTCGTCCCGATCGCCGCGCAGCGCCAGCACGCCGTCCGGTGGCGCGCCGGAGACGCCGCGGGTCATCGTGGCCACCTCGTGCCCACGGGCGAGCGCGGCGGTGACCACGTGCCGGCCGAGGAAGTGCGTGCCGCCGAGCACCAGGAGTCGCATGCGCTGACCCCATCGCACCCGCGAGGCCGCCGTCGAGCCGGTTCGCTCGCGGCGTAGCCCCCGGGCGCAGGGGTCAGCCGGCGCGGACGCTGGTGAGCGGGACGACCTCCGGGCTCGGCCGGGAGCCGGCAGCGGCCAGCACCCGCTGGGCGTTGCCGGTGCTCTCCTTCAGCCCGGCCAGCCGCAGCGCCCGCACACCGGTGAGCGCGTCGGCCTCCGGCGGGACGACCAGCAGGTCCAGCCGCCGGTCGTCCTCGACGGTGAGCGAGACCAGCTGCGGGTCCATGCTGGTGAAGGCCCCGGTGCGCACGATCCGGCCGGCCACCGCGATCCGGCGGTCGACCGGCTGCCACACCGTGGACGGGTAGGTGAACCGTTCGACCCGCACGCCCAGCCCGGCCAGGGCCGCCACCAGCTCGGGCAGCTCGGCCGCGAGGTCGCGGCTGCGCGGCCACCACGCGCCGTCGACCGCGACGTCCGCACGGGCCCCCTCCCGCCGCAGGCGCACCCGCACGTCGATCCCGTTCCGGAAGCCCACTGCCCGCTGCACCGTCATCGGTTCTCCGACCACCTTCCGCACAGTTCCCCCAGACGCCGTCCGGCCTTCCCCTGCCGGACGCACGTCTCCCGAGCGGAAAGTAGGCCGACGCGCGCGACACCCCGACGCGGTACGGGCATCGTCGCGCAACGTGTCCGGGCGCCTCGGCCGGTCATCACGCTGCGTTCATGAATGGCAACTGTGACCACAGGAGCCCCACCCGCCCTGTCGCTGATCATCGGCATGTGGCGCCCCGACACGCCGCACGGTGCGACCACCCGCCGATGATCGACAACGGGAGGGTGGCTGAGGACGGGCGGGCCGGGAACGACGGACGCCGCCGTCCCCGGGTGGGGACGACGGCGTCGATCAGTCAGGCCCCGTCCAGGGCACCGCCCTGAGCGTGCGAGGGGTGGGGAGGACGGGGTCCTTCGACCTTCGTCAGGGCTTGGGCTTCCGGTTCCGGGACCGGCCGCGGATCGTCTGGTCGAGCTCGACCTTGCGCACCCGCACGGCGCCCGGGGTGACCTCGACGCACTCGTCCTCGGCACAGAACTCCAGCGCCTGCTCCAGGTTCAGCAGCTTCGGCGGGATCAGCCGCTCCAGCTCCTCGGAGGTGGACTTGCGCATGTTGGTGAGCTTCTTCTCCTTGGTGATGTTCACGTCCATGTCGTCCGGACGGGAGTTCTCACCGACGATCATGCCCTCGTAGACCTCGGTGCCGGGCTCGACCATCATCTGGCCGCGCTCCTGCAGGGAGAACATCGAGTAGGTCGTCGCCACACCGCTGCGGTCGGCGACCAGCGAGCCGGTCGGGCGGGCGCGCATGTCGCCCAGCCACGGCTCGTAGCCCTCGAGGTTGTGGTTCAGCACGCCGGTGCCGCGGGTCTCGGTGAGGAACTCGGTGCGGAACCCGATCAGGCCGCGCGAGGGGACGATGTACTCCATCCGCGCCCAGCCGGTGTCGTGGTGCACCAGGTTCTCCAGGCGCCCACGACGGACGGCCAGCGCCTGGGTGAGCGTGCCGACGTACTCGCCGGGGGTGTCGATGGTGACCCGCTCGACCGGCTCGTGCAGCTTGCCGTCGATCTCCTTGGTGACCACCTGCGGACGGCCGACGGTGAGCTCGAACTCCTCGCGGCGCAGCTGCTCGACGAGGATGGCCAGCGCCAGCTCGCCGCGGCCCTGCATCTCCCAGGTGTCGGGGCGCTCGGTGGGCAGCATGCGCACCGAGACGTTGCCGACGAGCTCCTGGTCGAGCCGGTTCTTGATCAGCCGGGCGGTCAGCTTCTTGCCCGACTTGCCCGACAGCGGCGAGGTGTTGATCCCGATGGTGATCGAGATCGACGGCTCGTCGACGGTGAGCGGCGGCAGCGGGCGCGGGTCGTTCGGGTCGGCGAGGGTGTCGCCGATCATGATGTCCTCGATGCCGGCGATGGCGACCAGGTCGCCGGGGCCGGCGCTGTCGGCCGGGGTGCGGGTCAGGCCCTCGGTGACCAGCAGCTCGGTGATCTTGACGCGCTGGATGGTGCCGTCGACCTTGCACCAGGCCACCTGCTGGCCCCGCTTCATCTCACCGGAGTGGATGCGCAGCAGCGCCAGCCGGCCCAGGAACGGGGAGGCGTCGAGGTTGGTGACCTGCGCGCGCAGCGGCTCCTCGGCGTCGTACTCCGGCGCCGGGATGGTGTCCAGCAGCGTCGTGACCAGGGGCGCGAGGTCCGGGCTGTCCGGCACGGTGCCGTTCTCCGGGCGGTTCAGCGACGCCTGGCCGGTGCGGCCGTTGCAGTAGACGATCGGGAACTCGAGCGCGTCGGCGTCCATCCCGGCGTCCTCGAGCAGCTCGAGGAACAGCTCGTAGCACTCGTCGACGACCTCTTCGATGCGCGCGTCGGAGCGGTCGGTCTTGTTCACCGCGAGGATGACCGGCATCCCCTTGCCCAGCGCCTTGCGGAGCACGAAGCGGGTCTGCGGCAGCGGGCCCTCGGAGGCGTCGACGAGCAGGACGACGCCGTCGACCATGGACAGGCCGCGCTCGACCTCACCGCCGAAGTCGGCGTGGCCGGGGGTGTCGACGATGTTGACGACGACGGGGTTGCCGTCGGAGTCGGCCAGCCGGATGGCGGTGTTCTTGGCGAGGATGGTGATCCCGCGCTCGCGCTCCAGGTCCATGGAGTCCATGACCCGGTCCTGGGTCGAGTCGTTGTCCGTCCCCTCGCCCTTGGCACGGCCCAGGGCACCCGCCTGCCGGAGCAGGGCGTCGACGAGGGTCGTCTTGCCGTGGTCGACGTGGGCGACGATCGCCACGTTGCGCAGGTCGTTGCGGGTGGGCATGCGGAGAGGCACCTCGGGGGATCGCGTGGGGGTCCGCGCGCAACCGCGCGCACCAGTCATAACGGCCCAGGCGGCCGAGACCTTCCCATGCTAAGGGACGACGGGCCCCCTCCGACCGGCTGTGACCGGTCCCGCACTCGGACGGGCGGCTCAGACAGGGGACGGCGCGCGGTCGGCGAGGACCCAGGACAGCGCGGCGACCGCCACGGTGACCAGCCCGACCGCCAGCCACGCCGGCCAGCCGACGCCGAGGGCGAGCACGTGGGCGAGCACGAAGGCAGCCACGTACGCGACGGCCAGGCCCGCAGCGACCGCGAGCCCGCGGCGGCGGCACCAGAGCCAGGCGGCGCCCAGCCCACCCGCGGCGAAGACGAGCCCGCCCAGCGCCCGCACCCCGGTGCCCTGCGCGACCCCGAAGCCGGCGGCCAGTCCCACCGCGGCGAGGACGGCGGACGGGAAGCGGGTCTGCACGCGGGCGAGGGTGGAGGTCGACATGTCCACCAGTCTCCCCCGCCGCCGGGTCAGCGCTCCGGCGCCCACGGTGCGATGCCCCACGCGCCGCCGTCGGCGATGTCGAACGGCGCCGATCCGCCGTGCCCGGTCAGCCGCGCCTCGACCAGCGTGGTGGACGCGTCCAGCGCGACGGTGACCGCCTGCGGCGTCTCCTGGTCGGCCCAGCCGCCGTAGCTGCGCCAGGTGAGCAGCGCGAACGCCGCCCCGCCCGGGGCGACCCCGACCCGCTGGACCTCGGCGGGTCCCCCGTCCGGGGTCTGCCCCGGTCCGACCTGCAGGGCCAGGGGCTCCCCGTCCTGCAGCAGGACGACGACCGGGACGCCCTCCAGCCAGCAGGGCGAGGACCCGGTGTTGGTGGCCACCAGCGCAGCCGCGCGGGCGCCCATGGCGGCGTCGAAGCCGCCGACGGAGAAGGACAGGTCCTGCTGCGCGCACGGCACGTCGGTCACCACCGGCTCGGGAGTCGGCGTCGGCGTCGGCGTCGGTATGGGTGTCGGTGTGGGTGTCGGCGTCGGTGTCGGTGCGGCGTACGGCTCGTCGGGCGGGGCCGGGTAGGCCACCGGGCTCTCCGCCGGCCCGGGGGTCAGGACCCCGACCAGCAGCAGCACCCCGCCGGCGAGCACGGCGACACCCCCGGCCACCGACGGCCAGGCCGGGCGCTGCCCGAGCCACTGCAGCGACCGGTGGCCCAGCACGGCGACCGCGACCACCACGGCGTCGACCACCGGGAGCACCTCCAGCCCCGGCCCCTCGAGCGCCGCCCAGGTGAGCGCCACGGCGCCGAGGCCCGCCCCGCTCGCCGTGAGCGCGGCGAGCCACGCCCGCCCCGGGGTGGCGGCGGCCGGATCCCCGAACCGCCCCACCCACAGCACCGCGGCCGACTGCGCCAGCCAGGCCGCCGCGAGGGCGACGGCGAGGCCGTGCGGGCCCCAGAACGCCGCGAACAGCAGCGGGAACCCGGCGAGCAGAGCCGCTCCGAAGACGACCACCCCGGCGGTCAGGGCGTGCACCGGCGCGGGGAAGGACCGCGCGTCCTGCTGCGCATGCCGGGCCGGCAGGACCCAGGCGAGCAGCACAGCGGCGACGACCAGCACCGCCAGACCGCCTCCGACCGGCCACCACAGGCGCTGCAGCGCCGCCTCGACGTCGGCGGCCGTGCACTCCCCCGCCAGCTCGCAGGGCGGGCCGGACTCCCGCCACTGCGGCGTGTACCGGCCCGCGCGCATCGCGCCGGCGGCGGCCAGCAGCCCACCGAACGCGCCGACGGCGAGGACGGCGTCGCGGGCGCGGGTCACCGCCGCAGCATCCCCCACCCGGACCCGGCAGCCGGGGAGGTCAGCCCTGGGCGGCGGCCTGCACGGCGGCGGTGATCCCGTCGGGGCTCAGGTCACCGTTGTCCAGCGGCTCGCCGTCGACGAGGACGGTCGGGGTGCTGGTGACCTCGTCCCGACTGGCCCGGTCGGTGGCCGCGGCGACCCAGCCGGCGTAGCGCCGCTCCCGGATGCCGGCTGCCACGTCGTCCCCGGTGACGCCGGCCTGCGCGGCGTGGGCGATGAGCTGGTCGTCGGTCAGGCCCGGACCGCCCTCCTCGGGCTGGTTCGCGAACAGCAGTTCGTAGAACGCCCGGTAGGCGTCCGCGCCGCCCTCGTCCAGCACGACGGCGGCCGCGTTGAGCGCCCGGCTGGAGTACTCGGTGGTCGAGGCGCGGTCGAGGAAGGCCATCCCGTGGTGGCGCAGGCGCACCGTGCCGTCGTCGACGAGCTGCTCGAGCGTGGCCCCGCTGCTGGCCTCCAGCTGCGCGCACGCCGGGCACTGGAAGTCCTCGTAGAGGTCCAGGGCCACCGGGGCGTCGGCCGCGCCGACGGCGACGGTGTACCCGTCCCCGGTGGTGCCGCTGGGCCCGGCGGCGTCGGCGGAGGTCCGGGAGGACTGGACGACGAAAACGACGACGACGAGGGCCACCACCAGCACCGCCGCGGCCACCGCCCCGCCGATCACCGTGCGCCGGCGCCGCTCGGCGGCCTCCCGGGCCGCGGCCTCGGCGGCCCGCTTCTGCGCGATCCGCTGCCGGGCAGCTGCCCGCTTGTCCTCACCGGACACCGGTGGTCTCCGTCCTGTCGGGGGGTGGCGCGCCGAGGGCGAGCCGCGAGCGCGGCCACCACGCCAGCGCGAGGGCGACGAGCAGCAGGCCGGTGTCCCGCGCGATCTCGCCGGGGTAGGCCGTCTGGCCGGCCGCGACCTCGCCGCCGAAGCAGCCGCAGTCGATCTGCAGGCCGCGGGCCCACGCGGCGGCGATCGCGGCGATGAAGACGGCCATCAGCACCGCCGCGGCGATCGCCGCGGTGCGCACGAGGACACCGGCCAGCAGGGCCAGGCCGGCGGCGATCTCCAGCACCGGCAGGCCGAAGACCACCGGGCTCACCAGCGCCTCGGGCAGCACCCGGTAGCCGCGCACGGCCCGCTCGGCGGCGGCCGGGTCGGGCAGCTTCAGCACGCCGGCGACCACCAGGACGACGCCGAGCAGCAGCCGCGCCACCGTCGCCAGCCACGGCCGGGCCGCGGCGATCCTCTCCTGCACGCCCCCACTGTCGTCCCGGTGACCTGCGGGGTTCCCGGCGGCTCGCTGTGAGTCCACCCGGACGGGGTCGGAAACGACGAAGGTCCCGGGCAGCGCCCGGGACCTTCGAACGTGACGTGACCGTCGAGCGCCAAGCACCCGGCGGCCGCCCCCTCTGCAGGGTCCCGCGCCGAGCTTGCGAGTGGCGGGGGAAAGGCCTTCCTCCAGGGGCCCGCCGCGAGCTCGCGAGTGGTGGGGGAGGAGGAAGGTCCTTCGACCTTCGTCAGGCGGTGCGGAGCACGCCCTCGATCTCCAGCTCGACGTCGATCTTGTCGCCGACGACGACGCCGCCGCCGTCCATCG
This sequence comes from Modestobacter sp. SYSU DS0511, assembly GCF_054050755.1. NCBI lineage: Bacteria > Bacillati > Actinomycetota > Actinomycetes > Geodermatophilales > Geodermatophilaceae > Modestobacter > Modestobacter sp. SYSU DS0511. The sequence goes on along the minus strand of NZ_JBJGZY010000009.1, from coordinate 37,097 downwards.
GCATGTCGATGTCGACGCCGAACTCCTTGCGGGAGATGGAGGTCTTGCCGGAGAAGCCGGCGCGGGTGCCGCCGTAGGCGTCGGGGCCGAAGCCGTTGAGCTCCAGGTCCAGGGTGACCGGCTTGGTGATGCCCTTGATGGTGAGGTCGCCCTCGACGACCCAGTCCTCGCCCTTGTTGCGCACGCCGGTGGAGCGGAACTCCATCACGGTGTGGTTGCCGACGTCGAAGAAGTCGGCCGACTTGATGTGGGCGTCGCGCTGCTCCTGCCGGGTGTCGATCGAGTCCATGTCGATGGTGGCGGTGACCGACGACTGCGACGGGTCCTCGGCGGTGACGATCACGCCGGAGAACTCGCGGAAGTAGCCGCGGACCTTGCTGACCATCATGTGGCGGACGGCGAAGCCGACGGTCGAGTGGGACGGGTCGATGTCCCACGTGCCGACGACGTAACCGGGGATCTGGGTGGTGCTGGCCATGATGACCCTCCAACTGGTTGAGCGCTTGACTGTCTCGTCGGGCGCCAGCGTAGTTGAGAGCTTGAGTATTCCGCCAGTACCCTGAGGGGGTGAGCACCGACGTGTCCCCCGAGCGCCCGCCGGCCACGGAGAGCGCCCCGACCGGCGTCCCCGACCGGCCCCGGGCCGCGACGCGCTGGCTCGACGCGGACGAGCAGCGCGCCTGGCGGGCCTACATGTACAGCTGGATGATCCTCGACGACCTGCTGGACCGCGAGCTCACCCGGGAGACCGGCATCTCGCACGCCTACTACGAGATCCTGGTGCAGCTGTCGGAGACCGAGAGCCGGCAGCTGCGGATGAGCGAGCTGGCCCAGCGCTGCCTGTCCTCCCGCAGCCGGCTCTCGCACGCGGTCTCCCGGCTGGAGGAGCGTGGCTGGGTTCGCCGGCAGGTCTGTGCCGAGGACGGTCGCGGCCAGCTCGCCGTCCTCACCGACGAGGGCTTCGCCGCCCTCGAGGCCGCCGCGCCGGTGCACGTCGAGGGCGTGCGCAGCCACTTGTTCGACCAGCTCAGCCCGGCACAGATCGCCGCGATGCAGGACATCGGCGAGACGCTGCTGCGCCACCTGCACGACCAGTGACCGAGTGACAGCTCAGCGGGTTCTCCCGACGCGGGAAGCCCGCTGAGCTGTCACTCAACGGCTGTGGACGACGCCCGCCCGACCTGTCCCGGTGCGGCAGGGTGCAGCGGTGCCCCGCCCGACCCGCCGTCCCGAACGGCTCCGTGGCCGCGTCTTCCGCGGCACGACCGCCGTCCGCGACGGCCTGCTGAGCCGGGACGACCTGCGCAGCGGCGCCTGGGTGCGGCTCTTCCCGGACGTCTACGCCGACGCCGCCCTCGAGATCACCCACCGGGTGCGCGCGCGTGCGGTGGGCCGCCTGCTGCTCCCCCACGGCGTCGTCTCCGGGATGAGCGCCGCGGTGCTCTGGGGGCTGGCCGACCTCGCCGGCGCCGAGGACGACGTGGAGGTGACCGTCGCACCGGGGGCACCCCGCGGCGCCGCCCCGGGGGTGACGGTGCATCGGCGCGTGCTCTGCCGAGAGCAGGTGCGCCCCGTCGAAGGGGTCCGCGCGACCGCCCCCGAGACGACGGCGCTGGAGCTCGCCGGACGACTCCCCCTGGACGACGGCGTCGTCCTGCTGGACCGGTTCGTGGCGGCGCGGACCACCACGCTGGCCACGCTGCAGCTCACGGCCGCCGAGCTGACCGGCCGCGGCTGCCGCCGGGCCCGGACGGCGTGCGCCCTCGCCGACGGGCTGGCCGCCTCACCCCAGGAGACCCGGCTGCGCCTGCTGCTCCAGCGGTCCCCGCTGCCGTCCCCGGTGGCCCAGTACGTGGTCCGGCGCGACGGGACGTTCCTGGCGCGCGTCGACTTCGCCTGGCCGGAGCACCGCGTGGCCCTGGAGTACGAGGGCGCGTGGCACACCACCCGCATCGCCGCGGACCGGCGGCGCATCGAGGCACTCCAGGCGGCCGGCTGGCGGGTGCTCTTCGTGACCGCCGCCGACCTCCACTCCCCCGCCGAGCTGCTGGCGAGGATCGCCGCCGCACTCACCGAGTGACAGCTCAGTGGGCTTCCCGGGCCGGGGACGCCCACTGAGCTGCCACTCGCCGAGCGCAGGGTGCGTCAGGCGGCGGGAGCCGCGGCCGGGTCCGCGCCGAGGAACAGGTCGCGGGTGAGCACGCCCGTGTCGGGGTTGTCGGTGAACAGCCCGTCGACCCCGGCCGCCCAGAAGCGCAGCTGCTCCTCGATCGCCCGGCCGTAGGCCGCCGGGTCGGTGCCCTCGTCGAGGTCGGCGGGCAGGAACGCGTTCTCGTTGCGGAACGTGTAGGGGTGCACCAGCAGGTCGACCGCGTGGGCGTCCGCCACAAAGGACGTCGGCTCGCCCAGCGTGCCGTCGGCGCGCAGCGGGATGACCTGGGCCTTCTCCGGGCCCACCCCGTCGGCGTACCGGGCGATGGCGGCCAGTCCGGCTGCGGTGGAGAGGTCGGCGTAGGTCCGCGGGTCACCGGCGGCGACCAGGTCCGCCGGGGCACCGCTGGCTGACAGCAGCTGGACCAGCGGCACCCGCACCCGGGCCGCGCGCAGCTCCCGGAGGTTGGCCGTCTCGAACGACTGCAGGAACACCGGGGCGTGCCGGCGGTTCAGACGGGCCTCCCGCAGGTCGGCCAGCAGCGGCTCCTCCAGCGAGAGGCCCACCCCGTCGAAGTAGGTCGGGTGCTTGGTCTCGATGTAGACGCCGATCTCCCGGCGCAGCTCGCGGCTGAGGTCGGCCCGCAGTTCGAGGAACTCGTCCAGGGTCGGCACGGCGAACAGCCCGTCGTAGAGGGTGTTCTCCTCCCGCACCTCCGGCAGCCGCTCGACGGCCCGCAGCGTCTTCAGCTCGGCCAGCGTGAAGTCCTCGGTGAACCAGCCGGTCAGCTCGACGCCGTCCACCGTCTTCGTGGTGCGCCGGTCGGCGAACTCCGGGTGGTCGGCCACGTCGGTGGTGCCGGAGATCTCGTTCTCGTGCCGGCAGACCAGCACGGCGTCGGCGGTGCTCACCACGTCGCACTCGATGTAGTCCGCCCCCGTCCGGGCGGCCAGCTCGTAGGAGGCGAGGGTGTGCTCCGGCCGGTAGCCGGAGGCACCCCGGTGACCGATGACCAGCAGGTCCTCGGCGGCGTCGGCACCGGGGTGGGCGCCGCGCGGTGGGGTGGCCCAGGAAGCCGGGGCGACCACCAGGGACAGCAGGACGGCGAGCACGGCGGTCAGCGCAGCGGCGGACAGCCGGGACGTACGGCTCATCGGGACCCCTCCGGGCTCGGACGGCGACCCTCGCCGGCGGCCCGCCCACCCAGCACAGTGCGACCTCAGCCGTCGCACAGGCAGGGCTCCACGAACAACGGGTGAACCGGCGGCCGCGGACGGCGCGTCCCCCGGCGGGTCGCCGGGGGGACCCACCGGGCCGACGCCCGGACGGACGTGGCGTCAGCCCCAGGCCTCGGCGACCTCCGCGGCGACCGCGGCGGCCTGGGCACGGCCGGCCCGGGCGGACGCCGGCCGGGCGGCCTGGTCGAGCACGTTCTTCCCGATCGCCGCCCGGCTGCCCTCGTCCGGCGAGACGACGGCGACCCGGCTGACCATCCCGGTCACCTGCGCGTCCACCCCCGCGATCGGCCCTCTCCCCCGCGGGATCGGGGCCACCACGACCACCCGGTCGCAGCCGGTGGCCAGGTCGGCGTTGGCCGCCGACCGCATCCCGCCGTCGACGTAACGCCGCCCGTCGATGGTCACCGGCGGGTACACCCCAGGGACGGCGCAACTGGCCGCCACCGCCGCGAGCAGCTCCACGCCCGACCCACGGGTGAAGGTGCGGAACTCCCCGCTCTCCGCGTCGACCGCGGTGAGCAGCAGCGGCCGGTCCGGCCACTCCGTCCCGGGCAGCCGGGCGGCGATCATCCCCCGCCAGTCCGCCTCCGAGGGGGTGGCCCCGCCGTCGGCCGCGGCCACGGCCAGCGCCCCCACCCGGCGGCGGAACGCGGCGTCGTCCCGGCGGGCCAGGAGCATCGCCAGCCCGTAGCGGGCCAGCGTGCGCCGGCCCAGCCGGGCCGTCCGCCCCGGCCGCGGCGGGGCGACCTCCCGCTCGAACAGCTCGGCGAGCGGCACGCCGCTGCGCACCTGGGTGCCGACGACCGACCCGGCGGAGGTGCCGACCACCAGGTCGGCGCCGGACAGGTCGATGCCGGCGTCGGCGAGCCCGGTGAGCACCCCCGTCGCCCAGGCGATGCCGGTGATCCCGCCGCCACCGAGGACCAGGGCCCTGCGCTGCTCGCTCACCCGGCCATCCTGGCCCGCCGCCACCTCCCCCGCAGCGGCCACCACCAGTTCACCTCGCCGAACGCGGCCACCAGCGCCGGGGTGAGCACGCCGCGGACCACGGTCGCGTCGAGCAGGATGCCCAGCGCCAGGGTGGTGGCGAAGATCTGCACGTCGACCACCGGCACGGTCGACAGCGCGATGAAGGCGAGGAAGAGGATCAGCGCCGCCGAGGTCACCAGCCGCCCGGTGTGGGCCACCCCGCGCACGGTCGCCTCGTCGGTGCCCAGGCCCGCCTCGTGGCCCTCCCGGATGCGGGACAGGATGAACACCTCGTAGTCCATCGACAGGCCGAACAGGAACGAGAACGCCGCGACCGGCACCCAGAAGGTGAGCGTGCCGGTGGCGCTGGCGCCGAACAGCAGCTCGGTGAGGTGGCCCTCCTGCCAGATCCAGACGGTCATCCCGTAGGCGGCGGCGATCGAGACGGCGTTGAGCAGCAACGCCTTGACCGGCAGCCAGACCGAGCGCAGCGCGGGAGCGAGCAGCGCGAGGGTCACCCCCACGACGAGCAGCAGCACCCACCAGGCGTTGCCGTACACGGCGTCGACCGAGTCGGCGTCGCCGGCCGCGGTCCCGCCGACCCGGGCGCCCGGCAGGTCGTCGGCGGCCGCGCGCACCGCGGTGAGCGAGTCCCGGCCGGCCGCGGACGACGGGTCGGCGGCCAGCACCACGTCGACCAGCCCGGACCCAGCCCCGCCCTGCACCCAGGGGTCACCCGGCGGCGCCAGCACCTCGGCCACCCCCGGGACGTCGGCCAGGGCGGCGACGGCCGCGTCCCGGTCGTCGGTGAGCACCTCGACCGGGCGCGCGAGCCCCGCCGACATCCCGGCGTCGGTGACCTGGCGGAACGCGGTCGCGGCCGGGCTCGACCCGCCCGCGGTCGCACCGACCTCGGGCGAGCCCAGCCGGATGCCCAGGACGGGGAGGGCCAGCACCACCAGCAGGGCGGTCGCGAGCACCGCCGAGACCCAGCGGTGGCGCACCACGACGCTGCCTACGCGGTGCCAGAGCCGGCTCTCCGCCGCCGGTGGCCGGCGGCGCGGCCACTCCAGCCGGCGGCCGACGGAGGCCAGCACGGCCGGCAGCAGGGTCAGCGCGACCAGCACGCTGACCAGCGGGATGAACAGGCCGCCGAAACCGACCGCGCGCAGGAACGGCAGCGGCAGCACCACCAGGGCCAGCAGCGAGATGGCCACGGTGACGCCGCTGAACACCACGGCGCGGCCGGCGGTGCGCATCGCGGTGCGGATCGCCTCGTCGTCGCCCGCGCCGGCCGCCCGCTCCTCCCGCCAGCGGAAGACGACCAGCAGCGAGTAGTCGATGGCCACGCCCAGCCCGATCAGGCCGACCAGGTACTGCACGATGAAGCTGACGTCGGTGAGCGTGGTCAGCCCGAGCACCAGCAGGAACGTCGTGGTGATCGCGACCGCGGCCATCAGCAGCGGCACCAGGGCCAGCAGCGACCCGAAGACCAGGGCGAGCACGACCATGGCACCGCCCGCGCCCAGCGCGATCTCCACGACGATCGGTCGCTGGTCCCCGCCGCCCTCGGCCAGCACGTCACGGCCGGTGACCACCGGCTCGGCGCCGGCCACGGTCACCCCCTGCAGGCTGCCCTCCAGCTGCGGGAGGGCAGCGGCGTAGGGCGCCGGCCCGTCGACCACCGGGGGCCAGACCAGCGCCACCGCCGTCCGGCCGTCCTCGCCGATCAGCCCGTCGGCGCCGGGGCCGCCGTCCAGCGGGGTGGCCACCCGCCAGCCGGGCTGCTCCAGGCGGCCGTAGAGCTCGGCCAGCTCGTCGGGGGCGTCGGTGACCCGGGCCCCCTCGGGTGCGGTGACGACGACCAGCAGTGGATCGGTGCCGCCGCCGTTGCCGAACCGCTGCTGGATGTCGACGTTCGTCTCGTAGGCCGGCTGGCCCGGGGTGGAGAAGTCGAAGCCCAGCCGGTCGATGGTGCGCGGGGCGAGCACCCCGCCGACGACGGCCACCGCCAGCCAGCCCAGCACCACCAGGCGTCTGTGCCGCAGCACCCAGTCGGTCAGTCGACCCACGCGTCTCCCCCTCCCGGACGACCATCAGTCGACTGATGGTCAGGGGCACAACCTACGGTCTCCCTCCATGGAGCACCCATCGGACGGAGGCGGTCCGCCTCCACGGGTCCCCGGCTGGGTCGCCCAGGACCCCGGCGGCATCCCCGCCTACGCGCTGGCCCGCGCAGGCGCGGCGGTCAGCGGCCTGTTCGCGGCGCAGCTGGCCCGGGTCGGGCTGCGGACGCACACCTTCTTCGTCCTGGTGCACCTGGCCCGGGACCGGGTGCTCACCTCCGCCGAGCTGGCGCGCCGGCTCCAGCTGACCCCGCAGAGCATGAGCGCGCTGCTGCGCAGCCTGGCCGACGCCGGCTGGATCGAGCGGCAGGAGGAGGTGCGCCGGGGGCAGCGCATCGACGTGCGGCTCACCGACGCCGGGCACGCGGCGCTGGCCGCCGCCGGCCCGCTGCTCGCGGAGCTGGGACGACCGGAGGCGCTGGGCCTGACCGAGGCAGAGGCGGCCACCCTGCACGGGCTGCTCCAGCGGGTGCTCGACCACGTCGCCCAGGGCCCCGGCGTCGGCCCGGCCGCGCCGCAACCCGACACCGCCGACCCGGGGTGACCACGGTGGAGGGCTCCCGGTCGCTATCGTCCCCCCGGTGACCAGGAAGGTGCCGGCTCCGTGCTGAACCACGGCGACCACACCGGCGTCCAGCTCGCGCACGTCGAGGCGTCCCCGGCCCGGCAGGTGTGGCGGCGGGTGCTCATCGCCGCCGTCGTGCTCATGCTCACCGTGCTGATCGTCTACCTGCACCGGGACAGCTACCAGGACAGCCAGGGCGGCGAGATCAGCTTCCTGGACGCCACGTACTACGCCACCGTGAGCCTCTCCACCACCGGGTACGGCGACATCACCCCGGTCACGCCAGGCGCACGCCTGGTCAACATCCTGCTGATCACGCCCTTGCGGATCATGTTCCTGATCGTGCTCATCGGGACCACCCTGGAGGCGCTCACCGCGCGCTCCCGGGAGGAGTTCCGACTTCGACGCTGGAGGTCCCGCGTGCGCCAGCACGTCGTCGTCTGCGGTTACGGCACCAAGGGCCGCAGCGCCATCCGCGCGCTCCTGACCACCGGGACCGACGCCGAGCACATCGTGGTGGTCGACACCGACCCGCGGATGATCGAGGAGGCGACGGAGGCCGGCCTGACCGGGATCCTCGGCGACGCCGGGCGCACCGAGGTGCTGCGCCGGTCAGCGGTGGAGAAGGCCCGGGCGGTCATCGTGGCCGCGCACCGGGACGACGCCTCGGTGCTGATCACGCTCACGGTGCGGCAGCTGAACCCCACGGTGCCGATCACCGCGAGCGTCCGCGAGGAGGAGAACGCCAGCCTGCTGCGCCAGTCCGGCGCCGACACGGTGATCACCACCGCGGCGACCTCGGGCCGGCTGCTGGGCCTGTCCACCGACCAGCCCCGGGTGGTGGCGGCGGTCGAGGACCTGCTCACCGCCGGCCGCGGGCTGGACCTGCAGCAGCGCACGGTCACCCACTCCGAGGTGGGGCTGAGCCCCCGTCAGCTGCGCGACGTGGTGCTGTCGATCACCCGGGGCGGGCGCACCCTGCGCTTCGACGACCCGCTCATCGGCACGCTGCAGAGCGAGGACGTCCTCGTCGTCGTCAAGGCGCACCGGGGCCCCGAGGGCAGCTGAGCCGGCCGGCCTCAGACGTCGCGGATCGCGCGCCCCACGACGACGTCGACCCCGGGCATGTCCGCGTCCCCCTTGCCGTGGCCGTGCTCGGCGTGCACGCGCCCGTGCAGCAGCAGCTCCTCCGCCGTCGGGGCGCGGAAGCTGGCTCCGCAGCCGGGGACGACGTCGGCGCAGTCGAACTCCTTCACCGGGTTCCTCCGTGATCTCTGGGCCGCAGCCGTGCGGCACCGGGTGTCGCGGCGGACGTCGACCGTCGACGCGCCGCCCGTGCTCGGGGAGCCGCAGGCTCAGCCGACGTCGCGGATCAGGCCACGGACGGCGGCCTCGATCTCCGGGGTGTAGGCCTCCCCCACGATGCCGTGGTGCACGGCGGCGTGGACCCGGCCGAGGGCGACGATCTCGTCGGCCGTGGCAGCGCGGAAGCTGCCACCGCAACCGGGCACCATGTCGGAGCAGTCGAACTGCTTCACCGGGGACCTCCGGAGTTCTGCCGCTGCGCGGCGGGGGGACGACTCACCGTGCTGCGTCGGCGGCCAGGACCCCGCCCTTGAGCTCGGCCAGCCGCAACGTCATCCGTTCGGGGCGGACCAGGCCGAGCAGCCGGCCCCCGTCCCCGACGCACACCACCGGGTCGAACCGGCGCGGGGCGACCCGGTCATCGCCCGGGTCGCGACCTCGACCAGCTGGGCCTCCGGCCGCACGCGCAGGCTGATCGGCACGACCTGCAGCTCACCCGGGGCGTCGCCGGCCCGCGTCGCCGGCCGGACCAGGTGCGTGGGGCAGCCCAGCGAGTCGACGGTCACCAGCACGTCCAGGCCGGCGTCGGCGGCGAACCGTGCCCGGGCCTCGGCGAGGTCGACCGCCAGCTCCCCCGCGGGGTCGCCGGCCAGGTCGCCGACGGCCACCGAGGGCACCGTCTCGACCAGAGAGCCGATCGTGTCGGCCTGGTGCACCCGCCCGGCCATCGTTCCGCAGCAGCTCCGCGACCCCCGGGTCCACCTGCGACCAGCCGGGGGCGGGCCGGGCCAGCAGGTAGCCCTGGGCCAGCGGCACCCCGAGCCGCACGAACGCGGCCAGCTCCTCGGGCCGTTCGATCCCCTCCACCAGCAGCCACGCGTCCAGCCGCCCGGCGTAGGTGCCCAGCAGCTCGGCCAGCGCGAGCTTGGCCTCGTCGCGGTCGGCGTGGTCGACCAGCGCGCGGTCCAGCTTGACGAACTGGGGGCGCAGCAGCGCGAGCTGCTGCAGCCCGGAGTAGCCCGAGCCGGCGTCGTCGAGCGCGATCGCCGCTCCGGCCACGCGCAGCCGGGACAGCAGCGCGGTGAGGCGCTGGTGGTCGCCGACGGGCACGTGCTCGGTGAGCTCCAGCACCAGCCGACCGAGGTCGGGGGCGGACAGCAGCCCGTCGGCGACCTCCGGCTCGGTGAGCAGGTGGGGGCTCACGTTCACCGACAGGAAGCAGCCCTCCGGCAGGTCCTCGCGGGCGCGGAGGGCGGCGGCGACGACCCGGCCCTCCAGGCGCGCCCCGAGCCCCAGCTCGTCGGCCATGGCGAACCACCGGTCCGGGCCGATCCCGGGGGCGGCGGGGAAGCGGGACAGCGCCTCGTAGCCGGCGACGACGCCTCGGCGCAGGTCCACGATCGGCTGGAACACGAGCGCCGGCTGGGCCGGGTCGGCGAGCACCGCCGCCAGCGCGGCGGCCCAGCCCCCGTCCGGAGCCGCGCCTGCGCGCACGTCCGGGACGCTGCTGGTCACTGCCGTCACCGGCCACCTTCCCTGGTCGCGGCGCGGGCCCGTCCGCCGGTGCAGCCAGCCTGCCCGAGCCCGCGCCGGTACCGGGAGCGGTGGCGGAGCCGGGTCACCCGGGCGGGGCACACCGGGGCCGCGACGTCCTGGGGGCGGGCATCTGGCGATCGCCTCGTGCGTGCTGCTGCTCCGGCAGCAAGAGGCGCGCACCTGACTGCTGGCCGGGGTGCTCCTGGTGGCCGGGGTGCTCGTGTACGCGCTGGGCCAGGCACCCTGGTGGGGGAACCGGGGCGACGTGCCCCGGGCGGAGCGGTCAACGACTCGTTCGTGACTTCTGCGTGAACAGCGGCGCGGCCCTTGCCCCGGCGGGGGAGGATCGCACCGACCGGCGAGAGGAGTGGGACCGCAGATGACCGTGTCGCAGCCCAGTGCGGTGGAGGTCGGCCTGATGGCGGGGCGGGCCGGCTACGTGCTCCGGGCGAACGACCGTGGGCGGTTCACCGTCGCCTCCCCCACCCTCTACCCGCACATGTGGAGCTGGGACGCCGGGTTCGTGGCGCTGGGCATCGCCACCGTGTCGGTGCCCCGGGCGCTGGACGAACTGCGCAGCCTGCTGTCGGGCCAGTGGGCGACCGGCATGATCCCGCACATCCTGTTCCACCAGCCCAGCGACTACTTCCCCGGTCCCGAGCGCTGGCGCACCCAGGTGGCCGCCGCCCGCCCGGCCACCGTGCTCACCTCGGGCATCTGCCAGCCGCCGATCCACGTCATCGCGCTGTCCCGGATCCTGCACGACGCCCGGCGCCGCGGTGGCACCGACCAGCAGCTGGCCGAGGACTTCGTCCGGGAGACCTTCGACCAGTGGCTGGCCTGGCACCAGTACCTGGCCACCGCCCGCGACCCCTACAGCTATGGGCTGGTGGAGATCCACCACGGCTGGGAGTCGGGGATGGACGACTCGCCGCGCTGGGACGTGCCCTACGCCAACGTCCACCCGCAGCCGGACATGCCGCCGTTCGTGCGCGCCGACCTCGCCCACGTCGCCGACCCCTCGCAGCGCCCCTCGGACGCCGAGTACGCCCGCTACCTCTGGCTGCTGGAGCAGAAGGTCCGCACCCGCTACGACGACACCGCCTATCGGGCGACCGGGGACTTCGTCGTCGGCGACGTGCTGGTGTCGGCGCTGCTGGCCGCCGCCAGCGACCTGCTCGCCGACATGGGCGAGGAGCTGGGGATCGGCGGCGGCTCCGCCGGGGGCGTCGAGCAGTCCCGGGCGATCGCCCGGCGGTTCCGCACCGGGGTGCTGCGGTCGGTGGACCCGGACACCGGGCTGGCCCGCGACCTCGACCTGCGCACCGGCCACTGGCTGCAGGTCGAGAGCGCCGCCGGGTTCGCCCCGCTGCTCTGCGGCGGCGACGAGGGGGTCACCCGCCGGCAGCGCGACCTGCTGCTGGGGCCGCGGTGGTGCGGGCACTCCCGCCTGCGCTGGCCGGTGGTGCCCTCGGTGTCCCCCGCGTCGGCCGACTTCCGCGAGCGCACCTACTGGCGCGGTCCGCAGTGGCCGGTGCTGAACTGGCTGATGGCCTGGGCGCTGAACCGCTCCGGAGAGCAGGAGGCGGCCAACCAGCTGCGGCTGGCCGGGCTGTCCCAGCTCATCGACTGCGACTTCGCGGAGTACTACGAGCCGGTCACCGGCGAGACGCTGGGCAGCCGGGACCAGTCGTGGACGGCGGCGATCGCGCTGGACTTCCTGGCCGCGCGCCGGCCGGCGCAGCGACGTCCGGTGCGGTGGCTGACCAGCGAGCTGCCCCGGATCACCCCGGCGCAGCGCGCCGCGCACCAGGCGGCCCAGCACGGCCGGACGGCCGGTCACCGGCCGGCGCACGGCCACGGCCACGGCCCGGCGACGATGCCGCAGCCGCAGCAGCGACCGCACTGAGCCGGGCGGCCGGTGACGATCCGGTGACGAACGTCGGCCGGCGGGTGCCTCGGTGCGCGGTTCGGGGCACCCGGACAGCGCCCGACCACCGCACCCCTGAGGAGCCCCCGTGCCGCGCAGGCACCTCGTCCCGGTCGCCACCGCCGTCCTGCTGCTCGCCGGCTGCGGTGACGACAGCAGCCAGGCCGGAGTGGGCGGCGACTTCTCCCCCGAGGACGCCACCGAGCTGGAGACCACCCCGACGGTCCCGGTCGAGGAGCGCGCCGACCTGGTCGACCCGGAGGGGAGCAGCGCCGGCCAGGTGACGTTCACCGACGCGGAGACGGGCATGGAGGTGCTGGTCGAGGCCACCGGCCTGGCCGCCGGCGAGCACCCGGTGTCGCTGCACGAGACCGCCGCCTGCGAGGCGCCGGCCACCTCCGGCGACCCCACCGGCATCGGGGACTGGACCGGCGTCGGCGCCGCGATCCCGGGCATCGAGCTGCCCCAGCTCGTCGTCGGCGAGGACGGCGTCGGCCAGGTCAGCTCGGTGGTGCCCGCGGTCGACCTGGGCGACCTGCTCGACGAGGACGGGACGGCGCTGCTCGTGCACGCCATGGGGGCGGGCGGGGAGGACCCCGAGGGCCTGGCCTGCGCCGCCGTCGGCGGCTGAGCGGTTCCTCGCCCCGGAGCCCGATCGGGCCCGGGGCGAGGACCGGAGGTCAGGGCCGGGAGTCAGGGCCGGGGGTTCGGGCTCTGGGTGAGCGCCGGGTCGGTGACGGCCACCGGCGCCAGCACCTCGTCGATGCGGGCCTTGACGTCGGCCTCGAGCCGGACGCCGGCCGCCTTGACGTTGTCGGTGACCTGCTCGGGGCGGCTGGCGCCGATGATCGCCGCGGCCACGTTCTCCTCCGACAGCACCCAGGCCACCGCGAGGGCGGCCATCGACAGCCCCAGGTCGTCGGCGATCGGCTTGAGCTCCTGCACCCGGGTGAGGACGTCGTCGTTCATCCACCGCGAGATGAAGCCGGCGCCGCCGCCCTTCTCGTCGGTGGCCCGCGACCCCGCCGGCGGCGGCTGACCCGGCTGGTACTTGCCGGTGAGGATGCCCTGCCCGATCGGCGAGAAGACGACCTGGCTGATGCCCAGCTCGCGGCAGGCGGGCATCACCTCTGCCTCGGGCACGCGGTACAGCGCCGAGTACTGCGGCTGGTTGGACACCAGCGGGACGCGCAGCTCGTCGGCGAGGGCCTTGGCCGCGCGGATCTGGTCGGCCCGCCACTCGGAGACGCCGATGTAGAGCGCCTTGCCGCTGCGGACGACGTCGGCGAAGGCCTGCATCGTCTCCTCGAGCGGGGTCTCGTGGTCGTAGCGGTGGGCCTGGTACAGGTCGAGGTAGTCGGTGCCCAGCCGGCGCAGCGAGCCGTCGATCGACTCCAGCACGTGCTTGCGCGAGAGGCCGCGGTCGTTCACGCCCTCCCCCGTCGGCCAGTAGACCTTGCTGAAGATCTCGATGCCGCTGCGCCGCTCACCGGCGAGCGCGGCGCCCAGCACCTCCTCGGCCCGGCCCCCCGCGTAGACGTCGGCGGTGTCGAAGGTGGTGATGCCGGCGTCCAGGGCGGCGCGCACGCACGCGTGGGCGGCGTCGGCCTCCACCTGACCGCCGTGGGTGATCCAGTTGCCGTAGGTGATCTCGCTGATCTTCAGGCCGCTGCGGCCCAGGTGTCGGAACTCCATGCCGCTCGTCCTACCCGGGCGGGAAGCGCTCGCACGCACCGGGACCGTGCGCGCGTCGCGCTCACGTCCGCGCGTTGATCGGCACGATGCCGTGGTGGGCGGTCAGCGCCGCGAAGACGACCGTCACGACGACGACGACGGCGAGCGTCACCACCGGCAGCGTCCAGGCCCGCCGGGTCCGCCGCGCGGTGGTCGCCGCCGGCGCACCGCCGGCCGAACGCAGGTGGACGCACAGCACGGTGACGGCGATGGACAGGTGCAACCCGAACTCGACCCACTCCTGGAACCGGGTCAGCGGCGGCAGCACGGGGAGCGCCAGCGCGACCGGCCAGTACAGCGCCATGCCGAGGAAACCGGGGACGGCGCACAGCGGCGGGGTCACCCGGGCCCAGAACGGCCCGTGCAGCACCGGCCGGGGCCCGCGCACCAGCAGGGCCAGCGCCAGCCCTCCGACGCCCATGAGCCAGGACACGGCCTTGAAGGCGGCCTGGAGGCTGAACTCCCCGGCGACCCGCACGTTGTGGACGTTCACCTCCGCCTGCTGGTTCACCGCGGCCAGCTCCCCCGGGGTGTCGAAGGCGAACACCCGCTGCCCCCAGGAGATCTCCTCCCCGGCCAGCACGAAGGCGCCCAGGGCCACGGCGACCAGCAGCGCGGCCGGCAGCAGCTCCCGCCGGCCGGCCAGGCGGACGGCCGCCGCGGCGGCGAGGACCGCGGCGAGCAGGCAGACGGCGAACTGCAGCCACTCCACGACGTTGTCCTCGCGGAGCACCGTGTAGTAGAGCGGGCGGGCGACCGCGAGGAGGAGCACGGCGACGGCGACCCCGGCCACGGGGGTCCAGGCGACGGCGCGCGCGAGGGCGCGGGGCAACCCGTCGTCGGCGGCGTCCCGGTCGATCGCGGCCACGGTCGCGTGCCCGGGTCGCCAGGCCGTCGCGGACCTGTGCGCTGGGCTGCTGAGGCTGGTCAACATCGTCACTCCCGGTGCTGACGGACGCCGGCACGACACGGAGGACCGTGGGTGAACAGCGGGCGAACATCAGCCGTTGATCGAGGGACCGGCAGCTTAACCAGCTACGACGCCCGCGCGCTCCCCCGGGGACCGCGCTGGTCCCGGACGGCCCTCTCCCCGGGAGCCGGTGACGGTGCGTGGCGAACGGACGACCGCGGGCCGTGCCCGCCGTCCGCCGTCCGCCCGGTCAGGAGTCCCGTGTCAGGAGTCGCGCGTCAGGAGTCGCGGTGCAGGTTCTCCGAGCGCTCCTCGACGGCGCCGTGGCGCAGCAGGCTCACCACGGCCAGGGCGAGGCCGCCCCAGATGACCACCATCGCCACCACCATCATCACGATCGCGTCCGTGCTCATCGGGCCCCTCCCTCGTGGTCGCCGGTCGCCGGACGGGCCGGGTCCGTCGTGCCGGGGGTCGTCGTGTCCAGCGGCGCCGCCGGGTCGGAGCCGGGCGGTGGCCCGTCCAGGTGGGTGCCCGGGCGCCACTTCCCCCGGGCGAGCAGGAAGCCGACCAGCGGCAGCGCCACGACCAGCAGCCAGCCGAGGACCAGCAGCATCCAGGTCGGGTAGTCCCCATAGGGGTCGGAGAGGTCGTCCCGCAGGGCGAAGACGAGCACGATGGCCAGGCCGACCGGGGCGACGACGCTCGTCAGCACCCGCCAGCCGGTGCCGACGCGAGGACGGCCGTGGACGTTGAGGTGGTCGCCGAGGACGGGCAGTGCCCGGACCACCCAGGCGACGACCAGCATGCTGACCAGGGCGACGACGAGAATGCCGTACTGGTTCACGAAGTGGTCCACGATGTCGAGCACGTAGACCCCGCTCGTCGTGCTGAACAGCACCAGGCTCAGCACCGCGGCGGGAACGCCCACCGCGAGGGTCGCGGTCAGGCGGCTGGTGTCGAACTTGTCGCGAACCGCGGAGATCACCACCTCGATCACGCTGATGAGCGAGGTGATGCCGGCGATGACCAGGGCCCCGAAGAACAGGACACCGAGGAGCGCGCCGGCCGGGGCCTGGCTGATGATCGTCGGGAAGGCGACGAAGGCCAGGCCGATCCCACCCTCGGCGACCTCGTCGACCGCGGCCCCGTTGGCCTGCGCCATGAATCCGAGGGCGGCGAAGACGCCGATGCCGGCGAGCAGCTCGAAGCCGGAGTTCGAGAAGCCCACGACCAGGCCGGAGCCGACCATGTCCTCGCGGCGACGGACGTACGACGCGTAGGTGATCATGATGCCGAAGCCGACCGACAGCGAGAAGAAGATCTGCCCGAACGCCGCGGCCCAGACCGAGGCCGAGGTGAGCGCGGACCAGTCAGGGGTGAACAGCGCGTCCAGGCCGGCACCGGCACCCGGCAGCAGCAGCGCCTGCACGACGAGGGCGACGAACGCGAGCACCAGCACCGGGATGAAGACCAGCGCGACGGCCCCGATGCCCCGCTGGACGCCGAGCGCCATGATCACCAGGACGGCCAGCCAGACCAGTGCGAGGGGCACCAGCACGCCGGGCACCACGTCGGCGGTGACTGCGACGTCACCGGCCTGGAGGAACTCCCCGAAGAAGAAGCCCTCGGGGTCGGCGCCCCAGGCCTGGTCGAGCGAGAAGAAGGTGTAGCGCAGCGCCCAGGCCAGCACCGCGGCGTAGTAGATCGCGATGAGGAAGCAGATGCCCACCTGCCACCAGCCGAGCCCCTCGGTGCCGCGGCGCAGCCGGGCGAAGGACAGCGGCGCGGAGGCGCGGTGGCGGTGGCCGATCGCGTAGTCGAGCAGCAGGAAGGGGATGCCGGCGGTCAGCAGGGCCACCAGGTAGGGCAGCAGGAAGGCGCCGCCGCCGTTCTCGTAGGCGACGTAGGGGAACCGCCAGATGTTGCCCAGCCCGACCGCCGAGCCGATCGCGGCCAGGATGAAGACCCGCCGGGAGCTGAACCCGCCGCGCCGGCGCTCCACCTCGGCCTGCTCCGTGGCCCGCCCCGTCGTGCTCATCCGACCTCCCGTGTCCTCGTCCGCCGAGCCGGTCTGCACGGAGCCCACCGGTCGGCGTCCCGCCGATGGGGAGAGGATGCCAGGACCCGGGCCCCTCGGCTGCCGGAGGTCCTCGGCGCCCACGGACCGGGCCGCGGGCGCGACGTCGCGGGCAGGAGGGGGGCACGGACGCACGAAGGGCCCGGTCTCACGACCGGGCCCTTCGTGGTGGAACTGGGGGTGGAGGCGGCGGGAATCGAACCCGCGTCCTGCGACGCATCACCAGGGCTTCTCCGAGCGCAGTTCGCTCTGCCTCTGCTCGGCCCTCCTGATCTCACGAACGAGTCAGGATGACGGGCCCAGTCGCTGTTTGTTGTCCCACACGCACCCGCGACCGGTGCGTGCGGTGAGTCATCTAGCTGATGCCAGGATCCGGGCCGATGACGAACCCGGGCTGACAGACTCGCCTAGCTGCCGTCAGGCAGCGAGAGCGAAGTCGCGCTGATTGGAATCGGCGCTTGTGTTTTTTGCAACGGATGGTTAACGAGATCATCGTTGCCTTCCTCGGCTCGCTTCCCCTGGTCAAACGACCGCAGTCGAGACCAATCGCCCCCCTGTGTAGTTGTGCAACCAGGGTAACGGCTGCCGGGCCGCCCGTGTTCCCCGCCGCCCAGACCCGCCGTCCCGACCCGCGGCGGGAGGTCAGGCCCGGCGCTCCCACCAGCGCACCCGGCCCACCGACCCGTCCGGCCGCGGCACGGACTCGATCCCCCGGTCGCGGTAGCCGGCCCGGGCAGCGACGGCGGCGCTGGCCTCGTTCTCCGGCAGCATCCCCAGCTGGACGCACGGGTGGCCCACCGACAGCAGCCAGTCGGTCATCAGCCGGACCGATGCGACGGCCAGCCCGCGCCCGCGACCGGCCGGCAGCAGCGCGTAGCCGACCGACGGCTCGGGCGAGCGCTCCACCGTGAGGGCCGCCATCCCGACCGCCGCGCGCTCGGCCCCGTCCTCGACGGGGCACACGGCATAGCGCTGGCCGAGCCCCCGGCGGGCCCGGGCGACGACGTCCGCCATCCGCTGCCGCGCGGTGGCCTCGTCCAGGTGCGGCGGGTGGGTGGTCCACCGGATGACCTCGGGGTCGCGGGACAGCGCCTGCTCCAGCGGCCAGTCCGCCACCGTCATCGCCCGCAGGACGACGCCGTCGGTCGCCAGCCGCTCCGGCGGAGCAGCCGCCAGCCGGTCTGCCACCTCAGATCCAGTCGCGGCGCTTGAAGACCAGGTACAGCGTGAGGCTGACCATGAACATCAGCACCAGCGCGAACGGGTAGCCGTAGTACCACTCGAGCTCGGGCATGTTGTCGAAGTTCATCCCGTAGACGCCCCCCACCAGACTGGGCGCGAACAGGATCGCCGCCCAGGCGGAGATCTTCTTGACCTCCTCGCCCTGGGCGATGCTGGTCACGGTCAGCTCGCGGATCTCGTCGTTCTGCCGCTGCGCCACCAGTGTGGCGTTCACGGTGAGGATGTCGCGCAGCTGCAGCCGGAAGCCCTCGATCCGCTCGTTGACCTGGGTGACGTGGTCGGCGACGTCGCGCAGGTAGCTGCGCAGCTCCTCGTCGACGCCGTACTTCTCGAACCCCGCCGTGATCGCGGCGAGGATCCCGGTCAGCGGCTGGCAGGCCCGCTGGAAGTCCACGACCTCCTGGGACAGCTCGTAGATGCGCCGGGACACCTGCGGGTCACCGCGGAACACCTCGGCCTCGATCTCGTCGATGTCGTTCTCCAGCCCGGTGACCACCGGCGCGTACCCGTCGACGACGGCGTCCAGGATCGCGTAGAGCACCGCCTCGGTACCCCGGGCCAGCAGCTCCGGGGTGCTCTCCAGCCGCCGCCGCACCCGGGTCAGGTCCGGGGACTCGCTGTGCCGGACCGTCACCACGAAGTCCTTGCCGAGGAACAGGTGCAGCTCGCCGAACTCCACCTCCTCGGTCGCGTCGACGTACCGGGCGGCCTTGAGGACGACGAACAGCGTGTCGCCGTAGCGCTCGAACTTGGGCCGCTGGTGGGCCTGGATCGCGTCCTCGACGGCGAGGTCGGGCAGGCCGTACTGCTCGGCGAGCTCACCCAGCTCGGCCGGCTGCGGGCGGTAGAGCCCGAGCCAGACCATCCGGTCGTCGAAGCCCTCGGTGAGCCACTCGTGGCTCTCCTCCGCGGTGTCGGGGGTGGCGATCCGCCGGCCGCCCGAGTAGACGGCGTTGTCGACGATCCGCGACGGGCTGGACGGCGTGGCCCCGTTCGCGACCGGGCCCGGGGGCGGGTCCTGCGGCGGGACGACGAGCAGCGGGCGGGCGCGGCGGGTCAGGGTGGACAGCGCAGTGCGGGGCGCGCTGCGGGTGGTGGCACGGCGACGGTCGGTCACGAGGGACTCCCGGAAGCTGCTGGATCAGGACGCCGAGGAGGTCCCCGCCGTGCGGCCGCCGGGTCGAAGGGTGACCGGGCGGATCAGCAGGTGGGGACCTCGGGACTGCAACTGGGGGGTTCGGTGCGCACGACCAGTCACCTCCCGGAGGTCCCACAGGGCCGGCGTGGATCAGCGGGCCGTCGTCCATCGTGACACGCCCGGGGCGGGCGCCGCACCCCCGAGCGCCCGTCCGGGTGATGAACACCCGACGACGCCGGCTCAGTCCCCGGCGGGGGTGCAGGCCCGGTTGTGGTCCAGCCGGCCGACGACGTACTGGACGAGCGTCACGTCCCCGCCGTCGACCAGCGGGGCCGACCGGCACATCCGGGCGGCGTCGGCGCGGTCGTCGGCCCCGGCCAGCCAGCTGTCCAGCCCGGTCAGGCTGCTCCCGGCGGGCACCGAGCCGACGATCTGCCGCCACTGGTAGCCGGTCGAGTACACGCCCACCTCGCCGCCCAGCGCGGTGAGGTGGTCGGTCATGCCCTCCAGCGTCGCCCGGTTGTTCCGCTTCGCGTCGGCGCCGCCGGCCTGCCAGGTGTTCATCGTCTCGACGTCGAGCCACCAGCGGTACCCGGCCAGGTCGGTCACGTCGCGCACCGCGGCGATGTCGGCCGGGACGTCGTCGTCCAGCTCCGCGGCGGCCTCGCGCGCGGCCCGCAGCACGATCCGCACGTCCCCCGCGGCCCGGGCGACGCCGTACTCGTAGGAGCAGGCCGCGCTGTTCCCGCCGTCGCAGACCCCGTAGCGGTTGCTGCCCAGCTCCGGCCAGGTGGTCACCTGGTCGCGCACCTGGCCGGGGTTGGCGGTGTTCACGTAGAACTGCACCGGCGGCTGCCCGGGCACCTCCCCCCTGGCCTCGGTCGCCCAGGCCCACTGCTCGGGCAGGCACCGGTTCGGCGTGGTGGCGATCCCGCCGTTCACCCCCACGACGGCGAACGCGGCGTCGTCGGGGAGCTCTGACCTGCACTGCGGGTACGAGACGTCGTAGCCGACGGGGTCGTCGCGGCCCGGGCGCTCGGCGGCGGCCGCCGCGGTGGGCGTCACCAGGGCAGCGCCGACCGTCAGGCCGGTGGCCGCGACGGCGCGCAGGGTGGTCCGCATCACCCCCGACGGTACGCCGGTCAGGCCCCGGCGACCGGCTCGAGCAGCCGCGACCAGGAGACCTGCGTGCGGGCGGTGGTGAAGCCCAGGCTCTCGTAGAGCCCGAGCGCCCCGGTCACGTTCTCGCTGTCGACCTCCAGCCCGGCGGTCCGGCAGTCCCGGGCCGCCGCGGCGTGCAGCGCCTCGATGATCACCGCCTTGGAGATCCCCCGGCCCCGGGCCGACGGGACGACCCCGATCTGACCGAAGTAGCTCTCCCGGGAACCGGTGGCCGCGGCGGTCGCCTCGGAGACGTAGGCCAGCGCGTAGCCGAGCACCTCGCCGTCCTCCACGGCCAGCACCGACAGGTCCGGGCGGAAGTTCCGCTGTCCGGTGAACATCACCTGCCAGGACGCCACGTCCCGCTCGCTGGAGCCGTAGTGCTCGGTGAAGGCGGCGTTGTGCGCCAGCCGCACCTGCTCGTCGCGGTCCCAGGTGAAGGGCACCAGGTCGACACCGTCGAGCCGGCGCCGCGGCGGCAGGTCGGTGAGCGGGCGCTCCATGTGGAAGAACCAGCGCACCTGCACCAGCCCGGCCCGGCGGAGCAGCGCCTCCAGCGAGGGCATGGTCGTGTACACGGTCGCGGTCAGCCGGGCCGGCGCCTCCGGGTGCCGCTGCGCGTGCAGCTGCTCGCCCCGTGCCAGCTGCCAGGCCAGCAGCGCCCGCCCGATGCCGCGCCTCCGCCACTCCGGGTGCACCCGCCCCTGCAGGTGCACCCCGTAGGCGTCCCGGAACGTGGGCGGGGCGATCGCGGTCGCGTACCCGACGACGGCGCCGTCCGTCGTCGTCACCAGCCGGGTGTCGTGCGCCAGGTCGACCAGCTCGTTGAACCAGGCGCCGGCGAGGTCCTCCGGCGACTCGTGCACGCCGGTGTCGTCCACCTCCTCGGCGGCGCTGAGCAGCGCCGCCACGGCGCCGACGTCATCGGGCCGGATCGGGCGGGCGGTCAGTCCGGCGGGGAGGGTGAGGTCGGGCACGAGCGTCGACGCTATCGGGTGCGCCCGGGTGCTCACGCCTGCGGCACCGGTCGGGCGGGGACCGCGAGCACACCCGCGCCTGCGCCGCCGGACCGGCTGCGCCCTCCCGTCGGCAGTCGCGGCCTGCCCACCAGGAGTGGGCAGACCACGAGCGGAGCCGGGCCATCCGTACCCCACCGACAGTCGTGCTCTGCCCACCTGGGGTGGGCAAAGCACGACTGTGCGGGAGGTGGGTGGATGAGACGGCTCCGCCGGCGTCGGCGCAGCAGCACCGGCTCGACTCCGCCGGCGCTCAGCTCCTCGGTCGCCCCGTCGCGGTCAGCGCAGAGTGACGACGACCTTGCCGCGCACGTGCCCGCCGGCCACCAGCTCCTGGGCCTGCGCGGTCTGCTCCAGCGGGAACGCCTTGGCGATCGACACCCGCAGCTGGCCGGCGTCGGCCATCCGGCCGAGCTCCTCCAGGTCGTGCCGCTCGGGACGGACGAAGACGTACCGGCCGCCCATCTCGTTGACCGCGGGGTCGACCACGCTGGCGATCCGGGACGCGTCGCGCACCTGCTTGGGGGCGTCGGTGAGCGCGTCCCCGCCGTTGAGGTCCAGGACCGCGTCGACCGGCTCGGCCAGCTGCTCGCTGATCGGGCCGGCGGAGTAGTCGAGCACCTCTGCGGCCCCGGCGTCGCGCAGGAAGCCGTGGTTGCGCGGGCTGGCGGTGCCGATCACGTGCGCACCGAGAGCCGCGGCGATCTGCACGGCGAAGAAGCCCACGCCGCCGGCGGCCCGGTGCACCAGCACCCGGTCGCCCTCGCCCACGGCCAGCGCCTCGGTGAGCGCCTGGTAGGCGGTCAGCCCGGCCAGCGGCAGCGCCCCGGCCTCGGCGAAGGAGAGCGAGGACGGCTTGTGCGCGAGGCACCGCTGCGGGGCGGGCACCAGCTCGGCCGTCGTCCCCCACTGCACCTCGTCGCGGCGCAGGTAGCCGAACACCTCGTCGCCCGGGGCGAAGTCGACGATCGCCGGGCCGACCGCCTCGACCGTTCCGGCCAGGTCCCAGCCGGGGATGATCGGGAAGTGGTGCGGGAAGAACCCGGCCAGGCCGCCGGCGCGGATGCCCATGTCGACGGGGTTGACCCCGGCGGCGTGCGTGCGGACCAGCACGGTGTCCGGCCCCACCGGCGGCTCGGGCAGGTCGTCGCGCAGCTGCAGCACGTCGACGTCCCCGAACCGGTCGTACGCGATCCCTCTCACCGACGTCCCTTCACGTAGCGCCCGAAGGCCCGTTCCATCTCCCGGCGCGAGTCGCGCTCGGCGAGGTCCTGCCGCTTGTCGTAGCTCTTCTTGCCCTTCGCCAGCGCGAGGGTGGCCTTGACCTTGCCGTCCTTGAAGTACAGGTCCAGCGGGACGAGCGTCAGCCCGCCCTCCTTGGTCTTACCGATCAGCTTCTCGATCTCGGCGCGGTGCATGAGGATCTTCCGCTTGCGGCGCGGGGTGTGGTTGGTCCACGTGCCCTCGGTGTACTCCGGGATGTGCACGTGCTGCAGCCACACCTCGCCGTCGTCGACGGAGGCGAAGCCGTCGACGAGCGAGGCACGGCCGGCCCGCAGGCTCTTCACCTCGGTGCCGGTGAGCACCAGGCCCACCTCGTAGGTGTCGAGGATCGAGTAGTCGTGCCGCGCCTTCTTGTTCTGGGCGATCAGCTTGCGCCCCTGTTCCCGCGGCATGCCCACCAGTCTACGAAGGCCCCGCAAACGATCACGGCGCCGCTGGGCTGCCTCCCAGTTCTGCGATCTGGTGGTCGCCCTTGCCGGGTAGCCACCGGATCGCAGCACTCGCTGGGCCTGTGGACAGCCCCGGCGCCGCCGGCGGGCGAACCGCCACCCTCTGCGGGTGCCCCGCCGCCCCGCACCGTCCCGCATGCGCGGCCCGAGCACGCGCGCGGCCGCGCGCGCTGCCGGCATCACCGACTGGCAGCTCCGCCATCCGGACGTGGTGCGGCTCAGCCGGGACACCTATCTCCCGCGCAGCGACGATGCCGACCTGCGCACGCGACTGCCGGCGGTCCTGCTGACCGCGCCGCCCGGTGCCGTGATCAGCCACCACACCGCCGCACGACTGTGGCGGATCGAGATCCCCCTGGCCTCGCCCTCGCGCGTGGCCCAGCTGACGGTGCCGGCGGGGTCCAGGGCCCGGAACCGGGCCGACCGTCGCCTGCACCGAGCACCACTGCCGCCGGAGGACGTCGCCCGGTGGTGGGGCATGCCGGTGACGACACCCGCCCGCACCTGGCGTGATCTCGCAGCGGAACTGAAGCCGGCTGCCCTGCTCGCGGTGACCGACCAGCTCCTCGACGTGCTGTGCCGGCCGGCCGAGCTCCAGGCCGCGCTGCAACGGCGACCCACCGGACGGGGCGCCGCCCGCGCCCGGCAGGTACTCCCGGTCGCGGACCCGAGGGTGGACTCGCCGATGGAGTCCGTGCTCCGGTGGCTGCTGCACGAAGCCGGCCTGCCCCGGCCGGCGCTGCAGCACCAGGTGCGCGACGACGCCGGGCGCCAGATCGGTTTCGGGGACCTGGCCTGGCCCGACGAAAAGGTGCTGGTGGAGTTCGACGGCGACGTCCACCGCGAGCGTCGGGTCTTCGTCACCGACCTCAGGAGGCAGAACCGCCTCGTGCTGGAGGGCTGGGTCGTGCTGCGGTTCAGCTCGGCCGACGTCCTGGGTCGCCCGCAAGAGGTCGTCACCGCCGTCCGCCGTGCCCTGCGCCGGTGAGTTCTGCGGTCTCGTGGTCACTCCGGCCAGAAAGCCACGAGACCGCAGAACTGACGGCTACAGCCGCACGTACAGCCGCAGGGTGACGTAGGCGGCGATCGCGGCCAGGCCGACGCCGGCCGCGGCGATGATCGGCGAGATCGCGGCGATCGCCGACCAGTCGACCGGCGGGATGATCCCGGCCTTGATCGGGCCGGCCAGCGTCTTGTCCACGAAGAGGATCTTCGTGAGCACCAGGCCGCCGATCGCCAGCCCCGCGCCGATGAGGCCGGCGAGCGCCGCCTCCAGGATGAACGGCAGCTGGGTGTACCAGCGCGAGGCGCCGACCAGCCGCATGATGTTGGTCTCGTTGCGCCGGTTGAACGCGGCCAGCTGGATCGTGTTCGAGATCAGCAGCAGCGCCGCGAGCGCCTGGACCACCGCCACCGCGATGGTGGCGTTGCGCGCCCCGTTGAGCAGGCTGAAGAGCCGGTCGAGGAAGTCGCCCTCGTCGCGGACGTCCTCGACACCGTTCTGCCCGACCGGGAACTGCTCGGCGATGACCTGGTAGCGCTCGGGGTTGACCAGCTCGACCCGGAAGCTCTCCGGGAGCGCGTCCTCCGGGGTGTTGGCGATCAGCGCCGGCTGCTCCTGGAACTGCTGGGTGAAGCGCTCGTAGGCCTCGGCCTTCGACTCGTAGAGGAAGCTGGCCACCTCCGGCGAGTTCTCGAGGGTGGCGGCGATCGAGTCGCGCTGCTCCTCGGTGACGTCGTCGGTGAGGTAGATCGAGACCTGCACCTTGTCGTAGTAGATCTCGCGCATGTCGCTGATCATGTTGGCGATCAGCAGGCCGGTGCCCATGAGCCCGAGCGAGATCCCCGTGGTCAGGATCATGGCCACCGTCATGGTGAGGTTCCGGCGCAGCCCGGCGGCCACCTCGGAGAGGACGAAGTTGACGCGCATCAGTTCCCTGTCGTGTCGTTCAGCTGCACGGCGGGCCCGGCGGCCCGCAGCTCAGCGGCCAACGCCGTAGACGCCACGAGACTGGTCGCGGGAGAGGACCCCGTCGTTCAGCTCGATCACGCGCCGCCGCATGGAGTCGACGATGTGGTAGTCGTGCGTGGCCATCACCACGGTCGTGCCGGTGCGGTTGATCCGCTCCAGCAGCAGCATGATGTCCTGGCTGGTCTCCGGGTCCAGGTTCCCGGTGGGCTCGTCGGCCAGCAGCACCAGCGGCCGGTTCACGAACGCGCGGGCGATGGCCACCCGCTGCTGCTCGCCACCGGAGAGCTCGTTGGGCAGCCGGTTCTCCTTGCCGTCCAGGCCGACCATCTCCAGCACCTCGGGCACGACCCGCTTGATGGTGCGCTGCGGCTTGTTGATCACCTCGAGGGCGAAGGCGACGTTCTCGGCGACCGTCTTGTTGCGCAGCAGCCGGAAGTCCTGGAAGACGCAGCCCATGGTGCGGCGGAGCTTGGGCACCTGCCACTTGCTCATGGTGCTCAGGTTCTTGTCGTTGACCTTGATGACGCCCTTGGTGGGGCTGTCCTCCTTCAGCAGCAGCCGGAGGAAGGTCGACTTGCCCGAACCCGAGGACCCGATGAGGAAGACGAACTCGCCCTTGTCGATCTGCATCGAGACGTCATCCAGAGCCGGCCGGGGGCTGGTCGGGTAGATCTTGGTGACGTGTTGCAATTCGATCACGAGGCGCCACGGTACCTGCCGCGAGGCCCGGCACGGCCCCTCCGCACGGCGTGCCCCGAAGCTGTGTGCGCGCAGAGTGACGAGCGGGCCACCGACCGCCGCTGCGACGCGCACGGAGCGTCGGCGTCCAGCCCGGGTTCCCACGCGTCGTGTGGCCGTTCTCTCCCCCGCGCCGCCCCTCCCGTGCCTGGGTCAGCGGCCCGGGGCGGGAGAGTCAGGCGGCCTCGGCGTCCTGCCGCCGCCGCCAGCGGATGCCGGCCTCGATGAAGGCGTCGATGTCGCCGTCCAGCACCGACGCCGGGTTGCCGGTCTCCACCTCGGTCCGCAGGTCCTTGACCATCTGGTACGGGTGCAGCACGTAGGAGCGCATCTGGTTGCCCCAGCTGCTCCCCTCCCCCTTGAGCGCGTCCATCTCGGCGCGCTGCTCCTGCTGGCGGACGACGAGCAGCCGGGCCTGCAGCACCCGCAGCGCGGCCGCCCGGTTCTGGATCTGGGACTTCTCGTTCTGGCAGGAGACGACGATGCCGGTCGGGATGTGGGTCATCCGGACGGCGGAGTCGGTGGTGTTGACGCTCTGCCCACCGGGGCCGGAGGAGCGGAAGACGTCGACCCGGATCTCGTTCTCCGGGATGTCGACGTGGTCGGTCTGCTCGACGACGGGCAGCACCTCGACCCCGGCGAAGGAGGTCTGCCGGCGGCCCTGGTTGTCGAAGGGCGAGATGCGCACCAGCCGGTGGGTGCCCTGCTCGACCGAGAGGGTGCCGTAGGCGTAGGGCTGCTTGACCGCGAAGGTCGCCGACTTGATGCCGGCCTCCTCCGCGTAGGAGACGTCGTAGACCTCGGTCGGGTACTTGTGCCGCTCCGCCCAGCGCAGGTACATGCGCAGCAGCATCTCGGCGAAGTCGGCGGCGTCCACGCCCCCGGCCTCGGAGCGGATGGTCACCAGCGCCTCGCGGGAGTCGTACTCGCCGGACAGCAGGGTGCGCACCTCCAGCTCCTCGATGGCGGTGCGGATGCTGGTCAGCTCGCGCTCGGCCTCGGCGGTGACGGCGGGGTCGTCCTCCTCGGCGGCCATCTCGTGCAGCACGGCGACGTCGTCCAGACGGCTGCGCAGCTCCTCGACCCGGCGCAGGTCGCCCTGCAGGTAGGAGAGCTTGGAGGTCAGCGCCTGCGCCGCCTCGACGTCGTTCCAGAGGTCCGGTGCAGCGGCCTGCTCCTCCAGTTCGGCGATCTCCTGGCGGAGGTCGTCGACGCGCAGCACGGCCTCGATCGACGCGAGGGTCGTGTTCAGTTCGTCCAGGACGACGGAGAAGTCAGCGGCCACGTCGATCGAGGGTAGTGCGCCCGGCGCCCGGGTACCTGCACCCGGCATGAGCGAACCCCGCAAGGACCGGAGCCGGACGGAGTACGAGCAGGGACTGCCCGACCACCACGACCCGACCGCGGGCATCGGCGGGGCCGCCCCCGCCCGCAGCGCGCTGACGCTGCGGCTGGTGCTGGCCGCCTTCGGCCTGGTGATCTGCACGGTGTTCGGGATCCTCGCGCTGAACATCGACCAGGTGCCGGTGGTCTTCCCGATCGTGCTGTTCGTGCTGGCCGCCGTCGCGCTGGTCGACCTCGTGGTGGTGGCGCGCCGCAAGCTGCGCGGCGAGCCGGGCTGAGCCCGGCGGTCAGCCCGGCGGCGGGTGCTCGGCACCGCGGCCGGCCACCCGCCGACGCAGCCACGCGGTGAGGTCGTCGGCGGGCATCGGGTGCCCGATGTGGAAGCCCTGGGCGTAGGTGCAGCCCAGTTCGGTGACGAGCGCGAGCTGGTCCGCGGTCTCCACGCCCTCGGCCAGGCTCTGCATCCCGCAGGCCGAGGCCAGGCCGACGACGGCGGCGATCGCCGCGGCCGACTCGCTGCGGCGCACCCGGGTGCCGGCGATCAGGCTCCGGTCGAGCTTGAGCAGCCCGGCGGGGATGGAGACCAGCTGGCTGAGCGAGGAGAAGCCGCTGCCGAAGTCGTCGATGGAGACCTCGACTCCGGCGACCCGGAGCTGGGCGAACTGCGCGGCGGCGCGCAGCGGGTCCTCGGCGACGCTGGTCTCGGTGAGCTCCAGCAGGAGCCGCTCCGGCGGCAGCCCGGCGGCGGTCAGCGCGTCGTCGACGTCGGCGACGAGCGTGCCGGTGGCGAAGTGCGCGGCGCTGATGTTGACCCCGGTGACCAGCGGCAGGCCGAGCCGGTCCCAGGCGACGGCCTGCCGGGTGGCCTCGGCCAGCACCCACTGGGTCAGCCGCACCACCACCCCGTTGTGCTCGGCGGCGGGGATGAAGTCCGCCGGCATGAGCAGCCCCCGCTCGGGGTGCTGCCAGCGGACCAGCGCCTCCACGCTCTTGACCTCACCGCTGGGCAGGTGCAGCACCGGCTGGTAGTGCAGCACCAGCTGCCCGGCGTCGATGGCCTGGCGCAGCTCGCCGGCGACCAGCACCTTCTGGCGGACCGCCGAGCGCAGCTCGGGGGTGAAGACCCGGACGCGGTCGCGGCCGCCGGCCTTGGCCGCGTACATGGCCAGGTCGGCGTCGCGGACCAGGTCGGTGGAGCGCACGTCCTCGTTGCCGGCGGTGGCGATGCCGATGCTCACGCTGAGCCCGGTGATCCGCTCCCCGGCCAGCTGGAAGGGCTCGTCGAAGGTGCGCCGGAAGCGCTCGGCGAGGGTGAGGGCGCCGTCGACGTCGCAGTCCCGGCAGAGCACGACGAACTCGTCGCCGCCGAGGCGGCCGACGGTGTCCTCCGCCCGGGTGCGCCCGGTGAGCCGGGCGGACAGCTGCCGCAGCAGGTGGTCGCCGACCTCGTGGCCGAGGGTGTCGTTGACGTCCTTGAAGCCGTCGACGTCGAGGAAGAGCACGGTGACCGGGCCGCGGTCGGGCCGGGCCAGCTCGGCGGTGATGAGCTCGTGCAGGTGGGCCCGGTTGGGCAGCTCGGTGAGGTGGTCGTGGCGGGCCTGCCAGGCGGAGTCGCGCTCGGCACGGACCCGGGAGGTGACGTCGGTGTGGGTGACCACCACCCGGCCGGCCTGATCGGCCCGGGCGGCCTG
This sequence comes from Modestobacter sp. SYSU DS0511, assembly GCF_054050755.1. Lineage (NCBI taxonomy): Bacteria > Bacillati > Actinomycetota > Actinomycetes > Geodermatophilales > Geodermatophilaceae > Modestobacter > Modestobacter sp. SYSU DS0511. The sequence continues at coordinate 8,520 of NZ_JBJGZY010000009.1, read as the reverse complement.
CAGGTGGTACCAGCGGACCCCCGCGGGGGTGGGCAGCGCGTAGTCGGTGGCGACGGTCTCCCGCCGGCCCTCCGACAGCGCGGTGAGCTCGGCGATCCGCCGCCGGTTCCGGGCGTCGTCGCTGAGGCCGAGGATCAGCTGGAAGTAGTTGCCCCCGACCCCGACGCGCAGGTCCTCCACGCCGAGCACGTCGGCGACGTCGGTCCAGCCGGAGTTGGCCAGCAGGATGGTCCCGTCGGTGTCGATGAGGACCGTGGGCGAGGGCAGGGCGTCGAGCACGCCGGCGAGCAGGCCGGCCTCCAGCTGGCCGTCGTGGCGGCGTTCGTGCACGTCGGCGGGGAGGAGCGAGACCCTGGTCGCTGGGGGCACGTACACCTCCGGGCTGTGGGTCGTCGGGCGCCGCGGATCCGGTCCCGGTGTCACCGAGACCATCGGCGCCACCGTTCCGAGCATGAAGCACGTCGTGCCGACACGCCCGCAAAGAGTGACCGACGACGCGCCCGGGCGGTGCCGCCGGGTGTACCCGGACGCTGCCACCGGGTAGGGGTCACGACATGAGTGGATCGACGACGATCGAGCTCGGTGGCGAGGAGTACCTGGTGCACCGCGACGGCGACGTGCTCCGGCTGGGCCGCCAGGTGGGTGGGGACACCGTCTGGCTGGACGACCTCGAGGTCAGCCGGCTGCCCGGGCCGGCGCGGGAGGCGCTGGACCGGGGCGAGCACACCGACCAGACGCTGCAGACGGCGCTGCTGGGCGTCGTGCGGGCGGAGGTCGACCGCGGCGGCTGAGCCCGGCGGTGGATTGCGGCTTCCTTGCGGATCGCTGGAGGCACCCGTGCGGTCGGCCTCGCAGGGTCGGGACATGGACCTCGCCACCGCCCGCGCACTGCTCGCCGAGCTCGAACTGCACGAGGTCGAGGACCTCGACGACGAGTGGTTCGAGGCCGAGCTGGCCGAGCTGCTGCCCACCGCCTGAACCACCTCCCCACGCACCGCACCGAGGACCGCCGGCGTTCCTCGCACTGGAGGCACCACGATGACCGTGTTCTACCGCTGCGACCAGTGCGGGGCCCAGTCTCCCGCAGAGTCCGCCGTGGGGTGGGTGGAGGTGCGCGCACTGGGGGGTCACCCGCTGCTGGCCGAGCCTGAGCCCACCCAGCTGTGCCGGCTGTGCTGGGCTCACACCACCGCCGGACCGCCGCGGCCGTTCCCGGACCCGGAGGCGCCGCAGCTCAGCGAGCACAGCCAGAACCGCGACCTCGGCCAGTGACCGGCCGGGAGTGCCCGCGGGGGTGACCCCGGGCGGATGACCCCGTGCGGGTCGCTCAGTGCGGGTAGCCGTCCCCGCCGGCGAGCACCGTCAGCGCGGCCATCACCGCGAACACCAGCACCGCCGCGACCAGCACGCCCGCGACGAGCACCCAGCCGCGGTTCTCCAGCCCCTTGTCGGTCGCCGACTGCTCGGCCGGCTGCACGGCCGGCTGCTCCACCGCGACGGGACGCTGTTCGGTGTCGATGCTCATGACCACTCCCTGGACGAGCTGGGCGCCGGGCGGCGCCCAGCTCCCATGCTCGGGACGGCGCGGCCGCGGGGGCAGGGGCGAGGGTCCCCACCCCCGGGCCGGAGGACCCTGGGTGCGGTTGCGCGGGAAGCCACCGATCAGGCGCCCGGACGGGTGCTCCCTCGCGCAACCGCAGGGGGTCAGGTCGCCCGGGCGAGCGTCTCGGCCGGCCCGGTGCGCAGCGCCAGTCGGGTCGGCACCTCGATGGCGGCCAGCGCGACTCCGACGACGACGGCGGCGGTGGCCGGCAGCAGCCACCACGGGCCGGCCGGCCAGGGGTGGCCGAGGAAGCCGATGCCGAGCAGCGCCAGCGGGACGGCCGACAGCAGCACGCCCGCCGCGACGGCGGCGAACGCGACCAGCCCGGCCTCCCGGCGCATCATCGCCCGCACCTGCGCGGGCGTGGTGCCGGTCAGCCGGAGCGCGGCGAGCTCGTCGCGGCGCTGGGCGGTGGCGGCGACCAGCGCGTTGGCGATGCCCAGCAGCACGTAGCCCAGCAGCACCCCGAGGACGGCCACGTTCAGCCACACCTCCGGCGGCACGCCCTGCTCGGTGCCGGCTGCCGCGTCGTCCAGCACGACGCCGGGGCGGTCCCCGACCAGCGCCGCGAGCCGGTCCGCGGTCGCCGCCCTGCCGTCGGTGCGCACCAGCACCTGGTCGGCCAGGTCGGTGGTGCGGTGCCCGGCCACCAGGTCGGTCGAGAGCGCCACCCCGCCGAACCCGAGGTCGCGGTCGTAGACGGCGACCACCCGGGGCTCGACCTCCGTGCCGTCGCCCAGGGTGAGCGGCAGCTCCTCCCCCACCTCGGCCACGCCGCGGGCGACGGCGACGGTCGCGCCGGACAGGTCGGCCAGGTCGCCGTCCCGCACGCCGAGGTCGAGCACCCCCGCGACGTCCGGGGTGAGCACGAGCGCCTGCTCGGCCTCGACGGTCACGTCACCGAGCAGGCTGGTGCTCAGCAGCACGGTGGTGGCGCTGACCGGCGCGGCGGCCTGCACGCCGGGCGTGGTCGCCACCGCGGCGACGACGTCGCCCGGCACCCCGCCCAGGCCCGGCGCGACGACGGCGGTGTCGGCGAGCGTGCCGGCCGCGGCGTCCTGCTCGGCGGCACCGCTCACCGTGGTCTGGGAGAAGGCGTAGGTCAGCGTGAAGACCACCGCCATGGCCAGCGTGGTGACCGCCCCGGCCGAGCGCAGCGCGTAGCCGTGCAGGTTCGCCACCGCCAGCCAGCTGGGCGCGGACGTGCCGGCGGGCAGCGCCCGGGCCAACCGCCCGGTGACCGCGCGCAACAGCGCCGGCCCGGCCAGCGCCAGCCCGATCGCGGCGACCAGGCCGGCCAGCGAGGCGCCGGCCGCCCCCAGCACCGAACGCGACAGCAGCGGCGCGACCGACAGCACGACGGCGGCCGCCAGCAGCGCCAGCCCGGCGACGGTGCGGGCGCGCGAGGGTGTCCTCGGCCCGGTGCGCGACTCGCCCAGCGCGGTGGTCACCGGCTCCCGGGAGACCCGCCAGGCGGCCGAGCGGGCGGCGACCTGGACGACGGCCAGCACCAGCAGCAGCGCCGCCAGCGCCGGCAGTGGGGAGACCGTCAACGGCAGCTCGGCGGGCAGCATGCCCAGGTGCACCAGCAGCCGGCGGAGCTGGCCGGCCAGCAGGTACCCGAGCGCCAGGCCGGGGACGGCGGCGGCGACGCCGACCAGGGACGCCTGCGTGGCGACCAGCCGGCGCACCTGCCGGGGCGTGGTGCCGACGGCGCGCAGCAGGGCGAGCTCGCGGCGCTGGCCGGCGATGCTCACGCTCAGCGCACCGGCGACGATGAACCCGACCACCAGCAGCGGCACCCCGGCCAGCGAGCCGGCGAGCACGACCAGCAGCGAGCGGCCGGCGGCCGCCTCGGGCAGCACCAGCTCGCCGCGGGCGTCGCCGGTGGCCACCTCGAAGCCCTGCGGCTCCACCAGCCGGCGGGCGGCCGCGGCGACGTCGTCGGCGGTGCCGGGCTCGACCCGCAGGCCGATCAGGTCGACCGTGCCGGCCCGCGGACCGTCGTCGCGCAGCATCGCGGCGGCGTCGTCCGGGAGCAGCACCCCGGCGCCGGCCGGGGAGACGACGGCGGTGACCCGGACGTCGACCGGGCGCCCCCCGCCGACCACGACCTGGGCCGGGTCGCCGGGGGTGAGCCCCGCCGCGGCGGCGAGGTCGGCGCCCAGCGCGACCTCCCCGGGCCCGTCGGGGGCCGCGCCGGTGACGTCTGCGCCGGGCAGCAGGTCGACCGAGGACCAGCCGTGCCCGCCCTGCGCCGGGTCGGGGGCGTCGACGACGGCGCCGTCCCCGGTCAGCAGGGCGGCCGGGAAGCCGACGTCGGTGGCGACGGAGGTGACCCCGGGCAGCTCGCCGAGGCGGCCGGCCAGGTCGGCGGGCAGCGGTGCGCGCTCGGGCAGCGCGATCGGCAGGTCCTCCGGCACCGAGACGGTCTGGTCGGCGGCGACCAGGACGTCGGCTCCGGCGAGCCGGCCGGCGGGCAGCTCCGAGCGCAGCCCGGACTCCATCAGCACGCCGGTTCCGGTGACGATCGCGGCGCCGCCGAGCACCGCGCAGAAGACCGCGACGAGCGCGGCCAGCCGGCGGCGGGCCATCGCGGTGGCCAGGCCCAGCACGGCTCAGCCCTCCCCGAGCGCGACCAGGCGCGCGGCCAGGGCCGCGGCGGTCGGCCAGTCCAGGGTGTCGACGATCCGGCCGTCGGCCATGACGACGGTGCGGTCGGCCTCGGCGGCGGCCGCCGGGTCGTGGGTGACCATCACGACGGTCTGCTGCAGCTCGTCGACCAGCTCACGCAGCAGCCCGAGGACACCGGCGGCACTGGTCCGGTCGAGGGCACCGGTGGGCTCGTCGGCGAAGACGACGGCGGGCCGGGCGACCAGGGCCCGGGCGATCGCGGCCCGCTGCTGCTGCCCGCCGGAGAGCTCGGTCGGCCGGCGGTCCAGGTGCCCGCCCAGCCCGACGCGGTCCAGCAGGTACTGCACCCACCCGGGGCCCGGCGGGGCACCGGCCAGCCGCAGCGGGAGGGTGACGTTGTCGGCGACGGTGAGCGCCGGCAGCAGGTTGTAGGACTGGAAGACGAAGCCGATCCGGTCCCGGCGCAGCTCGGTGCGCCGGGTCTCGTCGAGCCGGCTGATCTCCTGCCCGGCCAGCAGCACCTCCCCGCCGGTGGGGGTGTCCAGCCCCGCGGCGCAGTGCAGCAGCGTGCTCTTGCCCGAGCCGGAGGGGCCCATGACGGCGAGGAAGGTGCCGCGCCGCACGCCGAGGGAGACGTCGTCCAGCGCTCGGACGCCGTTGGGGTGGATCTTGCTCACCGAGCGGAGCAGCACGGCCGGCTCCGGCGCGTCCGCGCGCCGGTTCCCGGGGGCGGTCAGCGGGGCGCTCATCGCCGGCGGAGGTGGTCGACGACGAGTGCGGCGACGCAGGCCGCGGTGACCAGGCCGAAGGCGATGTTGAGCGCCAGCGGCAGCACGCCGAGCGAGGCCAGGCTGTTGCCGGCGACGCTGAGCGCGAGCAGCACCCACAGCAGGGTGCGCACGGGGTGGGCGTCGGTGCGGCGGGCCGGCGGGGCCTGCGGGTCGCCGTCGATGCGGTGGGGATCGGGCACGGGGTCCTCCTGGGGGTGTGGTGTCCCCGTCGAGGTTCGTCCGGCACGGGCTCGCTCTCGATCCCCTGACCTGGCCTCTTGCAGGTACAGCAGGCTGTACTCCTGGGGAGGTTCGCGTGACGTGGGGTCACCGGCGCACCTAGCGTCTGGGCCGTGCCGCACCCGTCGTCGTCCGCCCGCAGCCGCCGGGGCGTCGGCCGGTCGGTGCTCGAGGCGCTGGGGCAGCTGGGCGGTGGCTTCGGCACGGCGCTGCTGGCCTTCTGCCTGCTGCTGTGGGTGCTGCTGGTGGCCGCGCTCTCGCTGGTCGGGGTCGGGCTGCTGCTCGTGCCGGGCGCCGTGCGGGCGGTGCGCCGGCTGGCCGACCAGGAGCGGACCCGGCTGGGCCGGTGGGGCCCGGACGTGCTCGGCCCCGGCCCGGCGCCGACGTCCTGGCGAGCAGCGCTGGGCGATCCGACCGTCCGCCGGGACGTGGCCTGGGTGGCGCTGCACGGCACCGTCGGCCTGGTCTACGACCTGATCGGGGTGGCGCTGCCGATCTACGCCGTCCGGGACCTGACCTTCCCGCTGTGGCGGCCGCTGCTCAGCGGTGAGCTGGCCGAGAGCTCTCCCTGGTGGTGGCAGGTCGACAGCACCGCCGACGCGCTGGCGGTCAGCCTGCTCGGGCTGGGCTGGGCGGCGCTGACGGTCGGCGTGACCCCGCTGATGGCCCGCTTCCAGCGCCGGGTGGTGAGCCGGCTGCTCGGCCCGCCCCCGGGCACCGACCTGACCCTGCGGGTGGCCGAGCTGACCGCCACCCGGGCCGCGGCGCTGGACGCGCACCTGGCCGAGCTGCGGCGGATCGAGCGGTCGCTGCACGACGGCACGCAGAACCGGCTGGTCGCGGTCACCGTGCTGCTCGGCGCCGCGCGGCGGTCGCTGGACCGGGACCCGCCCGCGGCCGAGGAGCTGCTGGAGCGGGCGCAGGACGCCGCGGAGCAGGCGCTGGCCGAGCTGCGGTCGGTGGCGCGGGGCATCCTGCCGCCGGTGCTGGTCGACCGCGGGCTGGCCGGGGCGCTGAGCGGGCTGGCGGCGTCCAGCCCGGTGCCGTGCACGATCGACGTCGACGTGCCGGGGCGCTGCGCGGCGTCGGTGGAGGCGACCGCGTGGTTCGTGGTGGCCGAGGCGCTGACCAACGTGGCCCGGCACAGCGGTGCGTCGTCCGCGCGGGTGACGGTGCGCCGGCACGGGGACCGGCTGGCGCTCGCGGTCACCGACGACGGGCACGGCGGCGCGGTGGAAGGTGCGGGCTCGGGGCTGGCCGGGATGCGCCGGCGGGTGGAGGCGCACGACGGGGTGTTCACGCTGACCAGCCCGCCGGGCGGGCCGACGACGCTGGAGGTGGAGCTGCCGTGCGGATCGTGATCGCCGAGGACGACGCGCTGCTGCGGGAGGGGCTGGCGCTGCTGCTCCGCGCGGAGTCCCTGGACGTGGTGGCCACCGCGGGTGAGCCGGACGGGTTCCTGGCCGCGGTCGACGCGCACCGGCCGGACGTGGCGATCGTCGACGTCCGGATGCCGCCGACGCACACCGACGAGGGGGTGCGGGCCGCGGTCGAGGCGCGGCGCCGGCAGCCGGAGCTGGCGGTGCTGGTGCTGTCGGCGTACGTGGAGCAGGCGTTCGCCACCGAGCTGCTGGCCGGCGGGTCTCGGCGGCTGGGCTACCTGCTGAAGGAGCGGGTGGGCCGGGTGGAGGAGTTCCTCGGCGCGCTGCACCGGGTGGCCGACGGCGGGACGGCGATCGACCCGGAGGTGGTCGCGCAGCTGCTCACCAGGTCCCGGCCGGACGCCGGGCTGGACCGGCTGAGCGCGCGCGAGCGGGAGGTGCTGGCGCTGATGGCCGAGGGGGTGGGGAACGCGGCGATCGCCTCCCGGCTGGTGGTCACCGACGGGGCGGTGCACAAGCACATCCGCAGCATCTTCGCCAAGCTCGACCTGCCGCCCACCGACGCCACCGACCGGCGGGTCAGCGCGGTGCTGCGCTACCTGGACGCCGTCCGGCGCTGAGCGTCAGCCGCCGAACGAGGCCGTGCCGCCGGCCAGCGCGGTGAGCGCGATCATCAGCCCGAACGCGGCGAGGATGGCGGCCACGGCGGTGACCGGCACCAGCCAGCTGTGCTCCTGGAACAGCCCTCGCGCGTTGGGCGCGTTCTTGTCACCGCCGCCCGCGTCCGACGTGTCGGTCGCGGCGTCCTGGGCGGTGATGAGGCGCTCGACGCTGGTCCGGCGTTCGGGGTCGTTCTGGTTGACCAGCGGCTGACCGTTGCGGGTGGAGACGCGGTGGGATCGGGTCATGGGGACCTCCTGGGAGGCGGTGGCGGGGCACGGCGCGGCTCGGGCTGCCGACGGTCCTACCCCGACCGGCATCCGCTGACCCGTCTCGTGCCGAACGCCCGGTGTGCGCGAGGTGGTTGCGCACCTGCCGGGGTGTCCCGCGGCCTCGTGCCCCCGACAGCTGGCCGCCGCGGGCTCGTGTGACGGACCATCGCGGGATCAACGTCTGGTCGACGTCAGATCGTCATGTTCGTCCGGCAGGCTGCTGCCCATGACGGCGAGCCTCTCCCTGACCGGCACCCAGCTCTCGGGCACCCACGTCGCCTCCGTGGCCCACGACCCGCGCAGCAGCAGCGCGCTGACCCACGCCGTCGCCCGGCCCGTCGTGGACGGCCTGGACCAGTCGGTGTGCGGCGTGCTGGTCTCCGCCGTCGCCGACCAGGACTGGCTCGCCTTCGCCGGCACCGACCGCTGCCCGGAGTGCGCCCGCATCGCCGGGTGATCAACGGCGGGCGGCGCCGCGGTCGGCGATCAGCCCGCCAGCAGCACCTCGGTGTCGCCCGTGTCCCGGTTCCACACGATGGCCCCGCCCTGGAAGTCGCTGCGCAGCCCGTCCGCGACCTCGTACTGCCCGCTCACCGGGTAGCCCAGCGGCCCCCGCTCCCACTCCAGGCTCGCCCAGTGCCGGCGGATGTCGCCGCGGACCTCGTGCGCACCGGTGTCGGGAGTCCAGTAGATCGAGGAGCCGTCGCTGCCGGCGAAGTGGTTGTACCGGCCCACGCCGTCCGGGGTGGACCGCGTCCCGGTCACCGGGTAGCCCAGCGGCCCCCGCTCCCACGCCAGCTCCGCCCAGCGGGAACGGATGACCCCGTGGACGTCGTGCGCACCGGTGTCGGGAGTCCAGTAGATCGAGGAGCCGTCGCTGCCGGCGAAGTGGTTGTACCGGCCCACGCCGTCCGGGGTGGACCGCGTCCCGGTCACCGGGTAGCCCAGCGGCCCCCGCT